>DPGF01000016.1 GCA_003522105.1 Oscillibacter sp. | reverse complement strand
CCGAGCACGACGAGGGAATAGCGAATGTCGTTGACAAGAAGACAGGGCGCGTCCACATTGTGCTTTTTCTCGGCGACGTAGGCGATCGCGCCGCGCGAGAGTGCGTCGTTCAGGTACGCTTCCCTGAAGTGTGCGCCCTTGCAGATGAAAAGCGCGTCCTCGCTCAGTGCGCGCGTATCGTAGGTGAGGCAGTGGATCTCACGCGCGGCAAGCGCATTGTTTTCGGGGCTTTCAACGAGAATGCCGGCCTTGCGCAGCGCATCGATATATTCTTTTAATGTGTGAACGGTATTCATAAATAGCTCCTTTGGGTCTTGTTTTTTCGGCAGGACGGGATAAAATATAGGCGATATTGAGCCGGATCGGCAGGATATCAGCAAGCAAACTTGTTCCGAAAGGGGAAACAATATGACTTATCAGGAAGTAGTGGAAAACGCAAGGACCTGCATCGGCCCTTACTGCAAGGCGTGCAGCGACTGTAACGGCAAGGTCTGTCGCAACACAATGCCGGGGCCCGGCGCCAAGGGCGAGGGGACGGGCTTTATCCGCAACGCGGAAAAGTGGCGCGAGATCTGCGTCAACATGGATACGATCTGCGAGAACATGCCGGTCGATACGTCCTATACGCTCTTTGACCGTACATTTGAAATTCCGACCTTCGCCGCGCCCATTGGTGCGATGCGCCTGCACTACGGCGACAAGTACGATGACCTTACTTATAATGATGTCCTCATCCGCGCGTGCGCAAACGCGGGCATTCTCGCCTTCACCGGCGACGGCACCGACCCGAAGGTGGTCAAGGGTGCGGCCGAGGCGCTCAAGGCGAACGGCGGCTGCGGCGTTCCGACCATCAAGCCGTGGGACATGGACACCATCCGTGAAAAGTTCGCGCTCGTGCAGGAAGCTGAGCCCTTCGCCATCGCAATGGATATCGACGCGGCGGGCCTGCCGTTTTTGCAGGGGCTGACGCCTCCTGCGGGCAGCAAGAGCGTGGAGGAGTTAAAGCAGATCGTCTCCTGGGCGCAGCGCCCGTTCATTTTGAAGGGCATTATGACCGCCCGCGGCGCGGAAAAGGCGCTGGAAGCGGGCGCGAGCGGCATCGTTGTCTCGAACCACGGCGGCCGCGTGCTCGACCACTGCCCCGCCACGGCGGAGGTGCTGCCGGAGATCGTTGATGCGGTCGGCGGCAAGATGACGATTTTGATCGACGGTGGAATTCGCAGCGGCATGGACATCTTCAAGGCGCTCGCGCTCGGCGCGGACGCGGTGCTCATTGGCCGTCCCTTCGTTACTGCCGTGTACGGCGGCGAAGAAGAAGGCGTGCAGCTCTATGTGCAGAAATTGAAAGCCGAGCTTGCTGATACGATGCGTATGTGCGGCGCGCATTCGCTCGCGGAGATCAAGCGCTCCATGCTGTTCGGCTTCTGATGGGCATATATTACATAGTATAGCACTGCAAGAAAAGGCTGACAAGGGAAAATCAGAAGAAGGGGACGGCGAAATTGAGCCGTTCCTTTCTTGCTTTCTTTTGCTGTATATAATATTATTGAAAGCAGGAACAAAATTGCCGCGCTGAACGTCTGAGAAAATATAGAGCCCCTTCTAAACCGTTTGATTTGGAGGAAAGTGCAATGAAAAAGGCAACGAGCTGTATCTGGCTCATCACACTGACAGCGCTGGCGCTGCTTTCTCTCGGCGGCTGCGCGCAGGAAAAAGAGGAGAATACCGAAGAAAACGACCCGCAGGCGCGGGAGGCGATCCTGCAATGCTGCGAGTTGATCTTTGGCAGCGCAGAGGAAACGGGAAATTATCACATCCGCGTGACGGACGAGCGGGACGGCGGGCGCGTGGATGAATACGACTGCCCACGCGGTGCAGACGAGCAGGGCTATGGCAATTCGCCTGTATATGCGCTGAGTGAACCGTCGATGTACGGCGACGAGCCGTGGTATGCGGCGGCGGAGCAGGACTGGGACGATTGCCGCAACGGGGTCGTTGCGGAGATTTCTTATGGGAAAGATGCGATCGCGTTCATTCCGCCTTGGGGAGCGATAAAAACAGATGCGGAGTACGAGCATCCGGGCGGCAACGTGCTGCGGCTGACGCAAAACGGCGAGACTACCTATTATAAAAGCAATACGGCGCACGCGGCACAGCTCCTGTTCGTCTATGCGCAGGAAGCGGTGATGGAAAAGCTGTACGACTACAGCCTGCACGTTCCCGGAACGGAGACAGACTACGAGAATATCGCAAACGAGTTCTGCGCGCAGTTCGCCGCCGGTCTGAACGCCGCGCCGCGCTGGTTCAGCGGGAAACCGGATGACGCGGCATCGCCGGTGAAGGAGCGCGTGTTCGACGCGTATTACGGAACGGACTACCCGAACTTCTGCTTTGGCTTTGGCGTGATGATGCGCTTTGATGACCCGGAGTCCTCGCAGCGCTATCAATGGGAGGCCGGCAGCGGCATGATCGAGCCGACGGGTGAAGGCGAGTACGGCGATTATTTCAGCTGGGGTATGGCTGCAGACGCATGCAGAGATGAAGCGGGAAACTGGTACGTTGCCGGTACATGGACGGGCGGCGGTGGAATCTGGCTGCCGTACATCGGCAGCAGTTGGGACTCCGCGCAGAAC
>DPGF01000023.1:1500-6572 GCA_003522105.1 Oscillibacter sp. | reverse complement strand
AGCGTCGAGTCCATTGCATGGCCCATGTGCAGCTGGCCGGTGACGTTCGGCGGCGGCATGACGATGGAAAAGGGCTTTTTGTCCGGGTCGGGCTCGGCCTTGAAGCAGTCGTGGTCCATCCACATCTGATAGATGCGGCCCTCGACCTGCTGGGGCTCATAGATCTTGGGTAATTCTTTCATTGGTTTTCTCCTATCTTGAAACTCTAATAATGATCTTATCTATTTTCCGTTTGGTACACATTGAGCGCATGAGCGCTCAGAAATCCGACGAACGCCTGCGTATCGCCCGTCAGATCCTTCTTCTGCAAAAGGGTCGCCCTCCCGCCGTAGGTCAAAAGATACAGCCGCGGCGTTTCGATGAGCATTTCCATCTCGTCATACGGCACAATGCGCGTGCTATCCTGCGTGTTGACTTTCATGCCGTCATCGTCAAAAACGACCTGCACGCTCGCTTCCTCAAGGCCGCTCGTATTTTGCAGCATTCCGGCCGCCGCCTGACGGAACGAGCCTTTTCTTCGCGCCGGACGCTGCCTCAGAAGGCTTGAAACGCCCAATAACACAAAGAAGGCACCCGCGATAAGCGGCATGCGCAGCTCCTTTGGCTCCATCAATCACGGAATCAGCAGAAAAAGTCCCGCGAGGATCAGCACCCACGGAAGGATCTTGCGTAAAACTCCCTTCCGCCCGCTGCCCCGCGCCGCATAGCGATTCATCGCATCTGTTTTTTTCCACATTCCCGGGAGCGATGCGCGGGAAAATATCTCCATCCGCTTTTCGATCGCCGCGGCGAGTTCTTCTTCCAGTTCCGCCCCGCAGACCGTGGGCGCAAAGATATACTGTTCCATTGTTCCCTCCAGAAAACAAAAACGCCCTGAGCAGCTTTGACTGCTCAGGGCGATCAATGACCGTGGTACCACCTGGATTCCCGCATTATGCGGACACTCATATCTCTGTAACGGGAGTTCCCGTCCGGCTTACTTTTCCTTCAGCGCGGCAGCTCCAAGGCGACTTCCCCGCATCCTTCACAAGGGCTTACACCGGCCGCCCTCTCTCTTCGCTTTCGGATGCGGATACTGCTCCTCTTCTTCGCATTTCTACACTGAATCATACCGTTTTTTGCGCCGCTTGTCAACTCATTTTGAGGATTTCCTTCTTGAGGTGCGCGATGATGCGTTTCTCAAGCCGCGAAATATAGCTCTGCGAAATGCCCATGCGGTCAGCGACCTCCTTCTGCGTTTTTTCCTCCCCGCCGCCAAGTCCGAAGCGCAGCGTAATGATCTCCTTTTCCCTTGCATTGAGCCGACCGACCGCGTCCATCAGCAGCTGCCGATCCACGTCATCCTCAATGGGCTTCATCACCATGTCCTCGTCGGTACCGAGAATGTCAGAGAGCAGCAGCTCGTTGCCGTCCCAGTCGGTGTTGAGCGGTTCATCGAAGCTAACCTCGGACTTCTGCGGCGCGGTCTTTCGCAGGTGCATGAGAATTTCATTCTCGATGCAGCGCGAGGCATAGGTCGCAAGCTTGATGTTCTTGTCGCTGCGGTAAGTGTTCACTGCCTTGATGAGCCCGATCGTGCCGATGGAGATGAGGTCTTCGATGTTGATGCCTGTATTTTCAAAGCGCCGCGCGATGTAGGCAACAAGGCGGAGGTTTCGCTCGATGAGCGTTCCTCGCACGCTCTCGTCGCCTGCGTCCATGCGCGCGATGAGTTCCGCTTCCTCCGCCCGCTCGAGCGGGGGCGGCAGCGTATCGCTGCCGCCGATGTAAAAAATCCCCCGCCGCGCAAGAAGCCCCCAGTCGATGAGCCGGAAGCGCAGCCTAACCCATAGCTTTTTGAGTCGTTCCCGCATTCTTTTCCCCCTTTTCGCAGCCCTCACACCATAATCCCGCATACGCACTTCCGTCGCCGGGCGGCCGCTCCGTCAGCGCGACCGATCGTGCACCCAAGCCTTTCCCGTCAAGTATCATTGCTTCGCAGCGCAGCAGCGGTAAGGATCCGTCTACCCTCCCCACGCTGCAATATGGAATGCGCGGCAGCGCGGCTGCCTCCTCCTTACTGACAAGGCCTCCCAGCGCGTGTCGGTCGACGACCGGCACGCCCAACCCTGTTGCGGGATCCGAAAGCGTGTTGCCCGTGTCGCGCAGCAGCCGCACGCGCGCAGTCTTTCCGCGGTAAGTGATGACCGCCTCCGCGACCTCCCTTCCCGTGCGCGCAGCGCCGAAGCGGAACACGACCGAGAGCAGCAGATAGGAAAGCCCCGCCGCGATCAAAAATATGCCCCACGGAAGGTCTGCCGCCACAACGCCGCGCGCAAGGCGTGTCATCGACCCCGTCCCCTGCCCCAGCAGCACCACAACACCGGCAAATCCGCACGAGGCAAGGAAGAAGAGCAGCGTCAGCTTGACCGCCCGCCCGCTGCCGGAAAAGGCCGCCGCGCCCATCACCGCGAGCGCGAGCAGCAGGAGAAGTGCGCTGCGCGGCAGGAAAAGCTGCACCGCCGCATACGCTCCGCCGACCGCCGCGCCGAATAAAAGCCGTCGCCGCGCGACCGTCCGCCCGGCAAGCCGCGCCGCGCCGAACAATAACAGATAATCGAGCAGAAAATTGAACGCCAGCACGCTCTCCACATAGATGACCATCGCGCACCTCCTTTGACACGTCCCCCATTATAGCGGCGCAGCAAACGGGAAAATGGCGAAAAAGAGCCTCGCGCCGAAATTTGGCGCGAGGCTCCTCTGCCATTTGTTATTTTTCCTTCGCCGCTTCGATCATATGGTCGATCTCGTCGTCCCAATCGCCCGCATTACCGCAGACCGTGCTGGTGATCGGCCTGCCGTCTGCTGCATGGCAAAACAAAACCGCAGCGTCATCCGCCGAAAATGACGAGGTGGGAACCGGACTGACCATCTCCTCTATCTTCTCGGCAAGCGACCAGTCGAGAACAAGGAGCAGCTTCCCCGCCTCGTAGGCCTCTGCGGCGGCACTGTCGTCCATATCCTCCGCCGAACGGATGATACAGATATCTGCATCCTCTTCATATCTGCCGTGGTATTCCACAGGTCGGATGCTCCCACCCTGAACGCTCCCGTCCGCGTCCCAATAGATGATGACGGAAGATACATCGTCGATGGCCCACATATCGGCGCTTTGCAGCGCTCCGCCGTCAGCAGGCTCGCCCCACACCTCTGTCAAAGCTTCCCTTGTCACGCCCTTGAAGCGCTCCTCATAGTCGACCGGCGCATAGTCTTTGACCTTCTCCGGTGCGGGAACGCTCTCAGCCCCGCAGCCAAACAGTCCGAATACGCAAAGGGCCGCTAATACGCATACTGTCCATTTTCTCATCTTCTATCTCTCCTTTACTCTCAGCCGGTGAACGCTCCCGTGCTCGCGCGGGAAGCAATGTTCAGCGCTGCCGCGCTGGTTTTTATAAATACGGAATGATCATCGACGCAACGAGCGATAAGATCATCACCGCAACCAGCAGAATCGCAACGGCGCGCGTTTTCTTATTCATGGGGCTCCTCCCTTTCCACAATTTTCTTGATGCCCTTTTCCGCCTTGGCGCGCGGCAGCATCACCTCGCGGCCGCAGCGCGTGCATTTGAGCTTGATGTCCATGCCCACGCGCGTCACGAGCCATATCTTCTCGCCGCAGGGATGCGGCTTTTTCATCTCAACCAGATCATTTAGTCTCAGATCCATCGCTCTTCCCCTTGATCGTTTCCCAGTACTGCGCGGCGGCGCGCTCGGTCTTGTTGTCACCGTAGCGGTAGTAGCGGGCGTTTTTCAGTTCGTCCGGCAGATACTGCTGCTTCACCCAATGGTTCGGATAGGAATGGGGGTATTTGTAGTGCTGCCCCTGCGCGCCGCCGGTCGAATCGGCGTGGACGTTCTGAAGGCAGCGCGGGAAATTGCCGCACTTGCCCGCCTTCACGTCCGCCCAGGCCGCGCCGATGCCCTCAATGACGCTGTTGGACTTGGGCGCGGTGGCAAGCAGGATCGCCGCCTGCGCAAGCGGCAGCTGCGCCTCGGGAATACCAAGCTGCATCGCGGTGTCGACGCAGGATTTGACGATGGCGATGGCCTGCGGATAGGCCATGCCGACGTCCTCGCTCGCCGAGCAGAGTAACCTCCTGCATGGCGTGACCAGATCGCCCGCCTCTAAAAATCTTGCGAGGTAGTGCAGCGCCGCGTCGGGGTCGCTGCCGCGCAGCGACTTCATCAGCGCGCTCGCGCAGTCGTACATCGCGTCGCCGCCCTTATCGTAGCGCATGGCACTGCGCTGCGCGACCCCGGAAGCATCTTCACTTTTCAGTTTTAGCTCACCATGAACAGCCTCCGCCGCTTCGTAGAGAAGCTCGCAGGCACTCACGGCCTTGCGCACATCGCCGCCGCACTGCTGCGCGATGACGCGTGGCACGTCCTCTTCCCAGGAAAGCGGCAGCTCGCTGCGCGCTTTCAGGATACCGAGCGCGCGCTCGACCGCGGGAACAGTCTCCTCCGCGCTGACGTTTTTGAACTCAAACACCGTTGAGCGCGAGAGCAGCGCGCCGTAAACATAGAAGTACGGATTCTCCGTCGTCGAGGCGATGAGCGTGATCGAGCCGTTTTCCATGAACTCCAGCAGGCTCTGCTGCTGCTTTTTGTTGAAGTACTGAATTTCGTCGAGATAGAGCAGAATGCCGCCCGGCGCCATCATCGTACCAACATCGGAAATGATGCTCTTGACGTCCTGCAAGCTTGCGGTCGTCGCGTTCAGGCGATAGAGGGTCTTGTTCGTGCGGTTGGCGATGATGTTGGCGATCGTCGTCTTTCCCGTACCGGACGGGCCGTAGAAGATCATATTCGCGCTCGAGCCGGACTCGATGAGCCGGCGCAGCAGCGCGCCCTTTCCGAGCAAGTGCTTCTGACCCACGACCTCGTCGAGCGTCAGCGGGCGAATCTCATCCGCCAAAGGTCTCTTTTCACTCATATCAGTTGTTCCTGCTGCATTTTTCCGCGTCGATCGCCAGCACGACCATCAGCGCGCCCAGCGCGTCCTTGGGATCGGCGACGTCGATGACGTAGGT
>DPGF01000023.1:0-1235 GCA_003522105.1 Oscillibacter sp. | reverse complement strand
GCTGTCGATCGTGTAGTCCCACTCCATGAAGCTGCCGTTCACCTCCCAGTCGCTGCACTCGAGCGTGAAGCGCGGGGTAAAGAACGTGAATTCCTTGCAGATGCAGCCGTAATACTGCTCGCCGATGTAAAGCTCAAACTTGGGAAGAAAGGTCAGCACCCGCTGCTGCACGGTACCGATGTGCTCGCCCGCGGCATTCAGGATATGCAGGCAATGTCCCCACGCGAGTTTGCCCTCGACCGTAAAGACGGTGTTGCCGTCCTCATCGTAGATATCATAGCTGTCGAACCACGAAAAAAAGCGCTGCTTGAACAGTAATTTCATCACGCGCCCTCCCTTGCAAGAAAGTTCTTTGATTATAGCACGCTTTTCTTTCCTTGCACAGCCTTTTTGTGTCGATTTTTCCGCTTCCCTGTGCTATACTGTCAGCAATATGGATGAATGTCAGGAGGTCTCACCATGAAATCCAAAGCCGCCGTCCGCCGCATCGTGGAGGAGCTGAAGGTCCTCTACCCCAACGCGCGCTGCTCGCTCAACTACCAAAAGGATTATGAGCTGCTCTTCGCTGTGCGTCTTTCCGCCCAGTGCACCGACGCGCGCGTGAACATGGTCACGCCGTCGCTCTATCAGAAGTTCCCGACGCTTGAGGCCTTCGCGAACGCGACGTATGAAGAGGTCGGCGAGGTGATCCGCTCCTGTGGATTTTACAACACCAAGTCGAAGGATCTCGTCGAGTGCGCGAAAATCCTGCTCGAACAGCACGGCGGCAAGGTCCCCGGCACGATGGAGGAGCTCACGGCGCTGCCCGGCATCGGGCGCAAGACGGCGAACCTGATCCTCGGTGACATTTACGGTCAGCCCGCCTACGTCTGCGACACGCACTGCATCCGCATCACGGGCCGCCTCGGCCTCACCGACGGCAGCAAGGACCCGCTGAGCGTCGAAAAGCAGCTGCGCGCCATCCTGCCGCCGGAGGAATCGAACGACTTCTGCCACCGGCTGGTGCTGTTCGGCCGCGACCGCTGCACCGCCCGCAAAGCCAACTGCGACGGCTGCCCGCTGAGAAAAGACTGCGACTACGGCAAGGCGCAGAAATAATATCTTCCCAAAAGCGGCTTTGCCGCTTTTGGGAGAAGGCCGCGCTGCGCTCCATGCCTCGCCGCCAATATGGCAGCTCGACACACGCTCCGCGAGAGGTGTTTTTCACCACGTACACGCCGCGGCAAAAAACGATC
>DPGF01000100.1:2457-4451 GCA_003522105.1 Oscillibacter sp. | reverse complement strand
AGGACAACGCCCTCGTACACCTCTGCCATGCCGCCCGCGTGCTCAAAGGGTTCGCTCATTTTCTGCACGTATTCGGGGCAGGTCCGCTTGCGGTGATCTTCGGAAACAGTCAAAAATAGGCTCTCTTCTCTGCCGATACTCATAATATGCTCAAGCAAAGCGCGTGAGCGCCACGTCGCGCACAAGCTCATACTCGTACTCGTCGAAGCACTTGTTCGTAATGCTTACGGCAATGGCGTCCTTCGGCGCGACGCCGTCCGTCATCAGGCGCAGCCCCGCGATCATGCCGCGCATGTCGACGGCATTCGTCGAGATCTCACCGTTGACGGCCTTTGCATTCAGGTCAAGGAACAGCCCGACGCAGCGCTTGATATTCTCGCGCGATGCCTCCGGCACGCTGTTTTGCAGCAGCTCGCAGAGCTGCGCCTCCTCCAGTGTCGGCATGCGAATGACCGTAAAGCGTGAAACGAGCGCTTCGTTCAGTTCGCGCGTACCGGCATAGCCGTAGTTCATCGTGGCAATAAAGCGCGTCGCCGGATGAACGGAAATGCACTCATAGCCCGGCACGTCGATGAGGCGGCGGTAGTCGAGCGCGGAGTGCAGCACAGCCACAGCGTCGTTTTTTGCCATGTTGATCTCATCAAGGATACAAAAACCGCCGTACTGCGCGGCAAGCGCGACAGGGCCGCGGCGCAGCCGCACTTCGCCGCCGGTGAAGGTGTCGGTGCCGATGAGCGTGCTGCTGTCGGTGTTCACGTGGAACGACACGGTGTAGACCGGACGGGCAAACAGCCACGCGAGGTTGTCCGCCAGAATATTCTTGCCCGTGGCCTTGCCGCCGGAGAGCAGGATATTCTCTCCCTGCAACAGCGCGGCAACCGCCAGATCCATGATCTCATCGCCGATGAATTTGACAGGCGGCTCGGCAATGCGGCTGCGCACCGCCTCGTCCGCGACATACTTCTTTCGAAACTGCTCCAGTCGGAGCGCCAACTCTTCTCTCATGCTGTCAATGATCCCCTTCTGTGTGCAGAATTTTTCTGCGCGATGCGCCGCCTGCGGCGGCGTTCCATGCGCTGCATTATAGTATTTTTGCAGGGCCTTGTCAATTTACGGCAAAAAAGGAAACCGAATTACGAGTTCGGAGTTGATCCATTTTCTTTTTGAATGGTCTTTTTCTGCAAAGGAGGGCAACCTATAATCTTCAATTTTTAGCACTGGTTCAACACACAACGTCCACATCTCACATTAAGAATCTGACATCATATCAGGTGGAAGAAAAGTCCGCCGAGAACGTCGAATGAGGCAGCCATGTTCGTCCCACCTGTTTTTTTCGTTTTCTATGCCAAATTGAAATGGTTTGAGTTTTTATGTCTCATTTTTACCCTGGCGCGGCATCTTCAAAAAGCACTGTCGTATCAAGGATTTCAGCGCACAAAACGACCCCACCAAATTCGTAAGTTTCATCAACTTTTTCGAATTGAGGTGGGGTCATTCATTTTTTACTTTGCGTTATAGACCTCGATGGCCTTTTTGAGAATGTCCATGGCGCGCTCGATCTTGTGGCTTTCGATAACGTAAGCCATGCGGACCTCGTTTTTGCCCTTGCCGGGCGTCCTATACATCGAGGCGCCGGGGGCGAACATCACGGTTTCGCCCGCGTCGTCAAACTCCTCGAGCAGCCATTGCTGGAACTTGTCGGCATCGTCGACCGGCAACGCGGCCATCACGTAGAACGCGCCACCCGGCACGTCGAACACCGCGCCGGGGATCTCGCCGAGCTTGCGGCAGAGCGTGTCGCGGCGCTTCTTATACTCGTCGCGCACGGCGGCAAAATACTCGGGGCCGACGGTGTAGAGCGCGGCAGACGCGATCTGGTCGAGCGTCGCGACCGAAAGTCTTGCTTGGCAGTATTTCATCGCGTGGTTCATGAACTCCTTATTCTTGGAGATCAGGCAGCCGATACGCGCGCCGCAGGCGGAAAAGCGCTTGGA
>DPGF01000100.1:2091-2261 GCA_003522105.1 Oscillibacter sp. | reverse complement strand
CCGCAGGCGGAAAAGCGCTTGGAGACCGTGTCGATGACGATGATGTTGTCACCCGCCCTGTCGGCAAACTCGCCAAACGACTGGAGCTTCTCCCCGCCGTAGACGAATTCGCGGTACGCCTCGTCGCCGATGAGGAACAGATCATGCTTCTGTGCGACATCGACGAGCAT
>DPGF01000100.1:0-1798 GCA_003522105.1 Oscillibacter sp. | reverse complement strand
TCAGCGTAGCGATACCCCTCCTCCGGGCAGGTCGGGATCGGGCGAATCGATGCACCGCAGGTGCGGGTCATCGTGTTGTAGTTGGGGTAGAACGGCTCGGGAATGAGAATTTCGTCGCCGTCGTCAAGAATGCACTGGAGCGCGATCTGAAGCGCCTCGCTGCCGCCGGCGGTGACGTAGATCTCGCTCTTGTCGAAGTGCATGTCGAGCTTGTCGTAGTAGTTCTGGATCGCGTCGATCAGCTCGGGGATACCGGGCGAGGGCGCGTAGGCCAGCACCGGCTGCTCGAAGTGACGGACCGCCTCGAAAAACGCGGGAGGAGTCTGTACGTCGGGCTGGCCGATGTTGAGGTGATAGATGTTGACGCCGCGTGCCTTTGCCGCCACTGCGTACGGGTGGAACTTGCGCATCGGAGACAGGCCGCATTTTTCAACTTTGCTGGAAAATTTCATGTTGTGCTCCTCCTTTTTTATTATGATGACCGCCGGTCATCCGCCGGTCATATTCAATACACGTATGATATCAATCCAATGCTGGTTATATAGTATAACGGCTGCACTTTTCAAAGACAACTAAAATTTTGTCGGTAAACTGCATAAAATATCACGGGCAGAAATTGTCAACACTCACAGCTTTTCCGCGTCGCTCTCGCCATATATGGTGATACCGTGTGCCTTGAGCGCCTCCGCTGTCACGCCGTCGCCCTCGGTCAGGCGGCGGGAAAACGTTCCGTCGTAAATCTGCCCGCAGCCGCAGCTCGGGCTCTTTTCCTTGAGCACGGCAGCCTCGCAGCCGTTTTGCTGGCACAGCGCGAGAGCTGCCTCCGCACCGCGGCGGTACGCTTCTGTCACGTCGCGTCCATCCGCTGTGACGACGCGCTCGCCCCGCCGTTCGCTGGGCACACGCGGCGTCGGGAGACCGCCGAGCTGTTCGGGGCAGACAGGAACAATTTCATATTTTCCCACCAACGCCTGCACGCGCGCGTCCGCTTTACTTTTTCCGTCGTAGCGGCAGGGCGTGCCGAGAAGGCAGGCCGACACGAGCAGCTTATCCATGCCGCACCTCCAGCGCTTTCCCGTTGAGCTTCGCCTCCGCGAGCGTTTCGCCCTCGTAACGCAGCTTGAGCGAGAAAAACGGTACGTTTTCGTCGAGCAGGCGCAAAAAGATCTTGTCGCCCTCCCACGCGGGCAGCGCCAGCAGATCTTTCTTTTTGATCCACGCAAGCTCACCCTCATCGCAGTCCTTGAGCGTTCCCTCAAAGCCGTCGGCAGTGAAAAGGTGCATGTACTCGCTCTCCCACTTGTCCGACACGAATGTAACGATGCCGCGATAGCGGTAAGAGGTCAGGGCAAGGCCGGTCTCCTCCTTCGTTTCGCGCAGAGCGCACTCCTCCGGGCTCTCGCCCTCTTCAAACTTGCCGCCGATGCCGATCCACTTGTCGCGATTGCAGTCGTTCTCCTTTTTCGTGCGGTGCAGCATCAGGTATTCGCCGCCGCATTCGATATAAATGAGCGTCGTGTTCACGGCGCGATAGATGCTACTGCTCATGATACTCCCTCCCCAAAGGGTCTTTTTGTCAGTATAAAAGATGGCGGCAAAAATTGCAAGTGAAGGCGCCGTTCAGAAAATCGCGCATTTTTCGAATTTGTGCTTGACTTTGCTGTGATTTTTGGTATAATCATTTTTGCTGTCGAGCGCACCGATACGCAGCAGTATCGAAGCGGTCATAACGAGCACGACTGGAAATCGTGTGACGGTCAAAAGCCGTCCGAGGGTTCGAATCCCTCCCACTCCGCCA
>DPGF01000015.1:16011-41141 GCA_003522105.1 Oscillibacter sp. | reverse complement strand
TCGTCTATGCGCTCCTCTCCCCCGTCACGCTGCGCGAAGGGCTCGCCATCAGCGCGGGCTTCGGCTGGTACACGATGGCGCCGAGTGTCATCTCCGGCGCAGGACACGCGGTCGCGGGCGCGATCTCGTTTCTGCACAACGTGCTACGCGAGACGATGGGTCTCATCTTCCTGCCGCTCATCGCCAGCAAGATCGGCTACATCGAGGCCGTCACCATTCCCGGTACCGCTTCGACCGACCTGTGCCTGCCGCTTGTGGAAAAGTACTGCAATCCCGAAACCATGGCTTACTCGTTCTGCACGGGCATGCTGATGTGCCTTTCCTGCGCGGCGCTCGTGCCGCTCATCATCGGCGCTTGATTTTTCCCCCTCCCGCAAGAGCAAAAGCGACGCTCTCTTTCAAAAAGAGAGCGTCGCTTTTTTATGCTTCTTTTCAATGCGGCGCGAGATCAGAAGGTCACGACCTCCTGCTCGGGCTTCGACGTTGTGGTGATCTTCTCAACGTACAGCACGGGGCCTTCGCCCTCGTAGGCGTCGAGATATTCCTTCTTGACCGTCGCGGTGATCTCCACCCAGTCGCGGTTTTTGTAGGCCTTCAGGCCGTCGCCCTTGGCGACGATGCCAACGAACTGAATGTCGTTTTCGCAGCAGGTCATCACAAAGCGGCCGGGACAGTGGATACCGGGGAACTTCTTCGAATGGCACATGATGAGCTTCATGTGCACCTTCTTGCCGTCCCAGCGGTCGGTGTGATCCATCGCGTCAACGTACCAAACGCCGTAGTCGTCGTCCGGAATGTCGATGAGCTCGGGCGTCATGTCGAAGGGGCACTCGTCGCCGGTGAGGTAATCCTCACTGTTGCCATCGTTGTCCTCAAGGTAAATGTCCGCGCGGCGGTTGACCATGCGCAGATTCCGCGCGCGCAGACTCTCTTTGAGCTTGTCGTCGCAGCGGTTGAAGACGATCATATCCGCGTTCGTGATCTTCTCCATCATGAGCTGGCCCATGTTCTTAACGAACAGCTCAAACGTCGGCGCCTGCACAAAGGTCATGATCTGGTAGAGCACCCAGTTGGCGGGCAGCACCTCGCGGTAGAGCTTTTCCATCTGCCACATGCCGTTGTACTCGATGAGCACCTGCTTGGGGCGGTACTTTTTTTCAAGCTCTTTGCAGAATGCGAGCGTCAGCTCGTCCTCATCGTCCACCGTGACGACGGTGACGTTGTCGAGCGCCTTCTTTTCGTACTCCTCGTCGCCCTCTTCGCAGCAGATGAGCAGCGTCTTATCCTCGCGGGCGAAACCGTCTTCTAAAATGCCGTTGATAAAGTTCGTCTTGCCGGAATCCAGAAAACCGGCAACCAGATAAACAGGAATATCCATCGATCACACTCCAAACAGTTCGGCAAGGCCGTTTTCCTTGAGCTCCGCGCCGATGACGCAGAGGCGGCCCGTGTAGTCGGGATGGCCTGCGCGAACCTCGTGCTCTTCGGGCACATAGTCGAACTCGAGCCAGCCGTCCTCACCGTTTACGATGCCCTTGGCACGCAGGATATGGCCGTAGTCGCCGCTGTCAAGCTTGCGGAGCATCTCTTCAAGCGCTTCGCGCGTGAACTTCTTCGGCGTTTCCTTGCCCCAGGAGGCAAAGACGTCGTCGGCATGGTGATGGTGGCAGGAGCATTCAGGATCGTCGCACTCTTCACCGTCGTGGTGATGATGGTGATGCGCGTGCTCGTCGTGGTCGTGATGATGTTCATCATGGTCATGGTGGTGTTCGTCATGCTCGTGCTCATGCTCATGGTCATGCTCATGGTCATGCTCATGGTCATGCTCATGGTCATGCTCATGGTCATGCTCATGCTCATGGTCATAGTCGTGGTCATGATGGTGATGCGCGTGCTCAGCCTCTTCGATCTCGTGCTCATGGCGCATTTTCTCGAGAAGCTCATCGCTGAGCGACACCTTCTCGACCGCGGAGAGAATGGTCTTGCCGTCCAGCTCGTCCCACGGCGTCGTCAGGATAGCGGCGTCGGGGTTCTTCTCGCGCAGCATCGCGGCAGCGGCCTCAAGCTTTTCCTGCGAGAGCTTCTGCGTGCGGGAGAGGATGATCGTGCCGGCGGCCTCGATCTGGTTATTGTAGAACTCGCCGAAGTTCTTCATATAGACCTTGACCTTGCTTGCATCGGCCACGGTGACATAGCTGTTGAGCTTGAGCTCGTCCGGGCACTCGTCCACGGTGCGCTGCACGGCAACGATCACGTCGGAGAGCTTACCCACGCCGCTCGGCTCGATGAGCACGCGGTCGGGGTGGAACTGCTCCACGACCTCCTTGAGCGCCTTGTTGAAGTCGCCGACAAGGGAGCAGCAGATGCAGCCGGCGGACATCTCGGAGATCTCGATGCCGGACTCCTTCAGAAAGCCGCCGTCGATGTTGATCTCACCGAACTCGTTTTCGATCAGCACGAGCTTTTCGCCGCTGTAAGCCTCGGCGATCAGCTTTTTGATGAGCGTGGTCTTGCCGGCACCCAGAAAGCCGGAGAAAATATCAATTTTCGTCATAAGAAATACGCTTCCTTCTTTAATATTGATTTCCAAACTTATATTATAATTGGAATTTATGAATGATTCAAGTCTTTTGCGTGGAAATCTTCTAACTCAAGGCACGCTTTCCTCCTGTGCGCGGCACAGTGCGCCGAGTGAGTCGATCAAGCTGCGCACCGCCTCGCGACCGAGCGGCGGGAGCGCGCGGTAGGCCTCGATCAGCGCCTGCTCCTCGTGCGAGCAGACAAAGCTCCCCGCGCGGAACGAATCGCGGTAGAGATAGTTCGGATCAATTTGCAGCGCGTCGAAAAGGCGCAGCAAGACCTCTTCCTTGGGCGAGCTGACGCCGTTTTCATAATTGCTGATAGCAGAGGGCGAAACACCGAGCATCTCCGCCAGAGAAGCGCGCGAGAGCTGAAGCTCTTCACGCCGCAGCCGCATTTGTTTGCCAAAACTCATCCGATTTCCTCCGTCTATGACAGACTATGACAAGATTTGACAGCATTCTATCGCAGAAACTTGTATCTGTCAATTCAGTTTAACAAGAATCTTGTAATTTTATTCTTGACATAGCAAGATTCTTGTGATATTTTAATTTTGCTGACAAGAACCTTGTGTTCCGTCGGCATGCCGTGGCAGTCTCCTCCTGCCGATGGCAACCGCTGCCCGCACCGCTCAGGGCAGCATGCTCTCCCGAAAAAAGAGAAAAAGCGCGCTGCCGCTCGACAGCAGCAACGCACAGAACAAATAGAGAGAAAGACAATAACGAGCCGACACCTTGTGTCCGCTCGTTATTGTTTGTTTATCGACAGGCCCTGAAACGAAAAAAGAACGAGTTGATGAAACCATCAACTCGTTCCTGGTGGGGGAAGGTGGATTCGCTTTTCTGCGGAAAAGCCACGCCGGTTGCGGCATGCCACCGGCATACCGCCAAGAGCCGGCTTTCGAATCCTAAGATACAAAAAATTATCGAGCAAACACAAGTGTCTGCTCGATAATGGTGGGGGAAGGTGGATTCGAACCACCGAAGTCACTGACAACAGATTTACAGTCTGCCCCCTTTGGCCACTCGGGAATTCCCCCATATTCAATTATAGTGCTTGTCGGTGGAGCTGGTAGACGGATTCGAACCCCCGACCTGCTGATTACAAATCAGCTGCTCTACCAGCTGAGCTATACCAGCATCTCAGCAACGAACAGGTTGTATATTACCAGACTCCGCGCAATTTGTCAATAACAAAGTTCAAAAAAAGGAGGAAATTTATTGTACACGAAAAACAGGCGCCGGCCGCCGGCAAAAAGGCGCCAGATCACCACGGTCTGCTCGCTCTGCGCGCAGGAGATCCGCGCGGGCGAAACACTGTGGCAGCGGGACGGCGCGACCGTCTGCGCAGACTGCTTTCTGCCGTTTGCGCGCGAGGAGCTGCGTCCCTTCGAATACATATTGGGAGAGGAGATGGCAGAATGACCCTGTATCAGATGTCTTTTGTTTATCGCGAGGACGCGCTGCGCTTCCGCATGCGCATCACGGCGCTGCGCGAGCAGGCCAAGGCCGCCCCGACGAGGGACGAGCGCGAGCGCTTCAAGCGGCGTATCCTGGAGCTGCAGCAGCTCCAGCGCCAGTCGTACGAGCTTGCGGAGCTGACGCGCCATTACTATGAGAGGGGGTACTGGCGCAGTGAAAAATACACCTTATAAGATACGCAACAACGAGATCTACGGTGATCTGACCGCCTGGCTCACCGCGCACGCCGGAGACAACGAGAGCGACCTTATGCGCCTCAAGCGCAATCTGCGCCTCGCGCGGGAAGAAGAGCTGACGCCCCGCCAGCGCGAGCTGCTGCGCCTGCGCTACGAGGAAAACATGACCGTAAGCGAGATCGCCGCAGCGATCGGTCGGGACAAGTCCACCGTTTCGCGCACGCTCTCCCGCGCACGCAGAAGGCTTTACAAATGTCTGCGATATGGGCTATAATAAAATAGAGGATTTGGAACTGAAACCCGCGCCGACACATAAGCAGCGGCCGGTGCGACAAAAACGAGGAGGAAAGATCATGCTGCACAAAGCACTGCAAAACAAATGGGTGCGCGTCCTGATCGCGGTTTTTGCAACGTTTCTCTACGCGCTGGGCGTAAACCTTTTCATCGTGCCGATGGGGCTTTATTCCGGCGGTGTGGTCGGTCTCAGCCAGGTCATTCGTACACTGCTCACGCAGCATCTTGATCTGCCCGCGGGCGTGGACATCGCCGGTATTCTGTACTTTCTCATCAATATTCCGGTGCTGTATCTCGCCTGGCGCGACCTCGGCCGCGGTTTTTTGCTGCGCACGCTGATCTGTGTGGGCGCGTCGTCGTTCTTCCTGAGCGTGGTGCGCTCCCCCGCCGTGCCGATTCTGGAAGATCCGCTTGCCTCGTGCCTTGTCGGCGGCATTCTCTGCGGCTTCGCCCTTGGTCTCGCCCTTACCTGCGGCTGCTCGACCGGCGGACTGGACGTTGTCGGTCTGTGCCTGACCAAGCGCGGCAGCCGCTTCACCGTCGGGCGCTTTTCTCTGGGCTTTAACATCATGCTCTACGTTGCCTGCGCGTTCCTCTTCGACCTGCGCACGGCCATCTATTCGGTGATCTACACGGTGTTCTGCGCGCTGTTTATCGACCGCGGACATCAGCAGAACATCAACGTGCAGGTGCTTATCTTCACCAAGGACACTGACCCCGCGCTGCCGCAGCGCATCATGTCCCGCATTGGCCGCGGCCTGACCTACTGGGAGGGCAAGGGAGCCTACACCGGCAGCGACATTCGCGTGCTCTGCGTCTGCGTGTCGAAATTTGAGACAGCAGACTTGCAGGAAACGGTGCACGAGATCGACCCGCACGCATTCTTTATCGTGCAGGAGGGCGTTCGCATCGGCGGCAATTTCATCAGAAAGATCTCGTAAGCCAAACACGGCAGCATTGGAAAAAGGGCGCGCAGCGCCCTTTCTTTTTCAGGGAGGAACATCGTATGGAACAGCACACAATGAAGGTCATCGCAAGGATCCGCTCCGACTTTCCCGAAAAATTCGGCATTCCGCGCCAGAGCGGACTTGTGCCGGAGCTGCGCTCAAAGATCGTCTTTGAACCGGAATTTCGCAATGCCGATGCGCTGCGCGGCATCGAGGGATTTTCACATCTCTGGCTCATCTGGCAGTTTTCCGCCGCCGTGCGCGACACCTGGTCGCCCACCGTCCGTCCGCCGAGGCTTGGCGGCAACGAACGCGTCGGCGTGTTCGCCACGCGCTCGCCGTTTCGCCCGAACGCCCTCGGCCTTTCCTGCGTCAAGCTGGAGGGTGTGCAGCACGAGGACGGGCTTGGCGATGTTCTGCTTGTCTCAGGCGCCGACCTGATGGACCTGACTCCTATCTACGACATCAAGCCCTATCTCCCCTATGCCGACGCGCACCCCGAAGCGCTCGGCGGATTTGCTCCCTTGCCAAAGGAAACGATCGCGGTCCGCTGCCCGCCGGAGCTTCTCTCTAAAATCCCAGAGGGACAGCGCGAGGCGCTGCTCGGTGTGCTTGCTCAGGATCCGCGCCCGCAATATCAGCACGACCCCGCACGCGAATACGGCATGAGCTTTGCCGGTTGGGACGTTCGCTTCCGCGTGAACGGCGATACCCTTGAGGTATTTTCTTTAGCGGAAAACAAGCATTGATAAAAATGCCGTTAAAGGAAAAACCTCTCTCGTTAAGCCGGTGTTAAGGCCGCTTCCAAACGCTTGATATGTTCTCTCCGTGCGCTATAATAGCGCCAGATTACATAAAAGGAGCGTATCCACCGATGGAAGTATCCAGCGCATTTGTTGTTGTCATGGGCATGGGCGTCACGTTTGTAGGTCTGTCCTGCATCATCTTTCTGACGCTGCTCATGGGCAAAATCTTATCCCGCCCCGAACCGCCGAAGGCTGAGCCTGTCGTTCCGGCAGCCCCTGCCGTCCCCGCAGACGGGTTGACGGACGAGGTCAAGGTCGCCATCATGGCGGCGATCGCGCAGCAGCCCGGCTTCAATATGGCGAACGTGACAAACGTCAGCATTCGCAAGATTTAAGTTTGTATTCCGCTTCTTCCTTTATACGGCAAAAGGGACGGCCAAGGCCGTCCCTTTTGCTGCAAAAAAATATTCGATTTAGCACAAAATTAGCGGCTCGTATGGTATAATAGGTGCGGATAGTATGCGGAGGCTTTCTCCGCGCCAATAATCAAGCGAGAAAGGGCAGCAATATGAAAACAAAGCCCAAGCACCTGCGCCATTTTTACGATTTTCTGCTCACCGTGGCAATTCTGGCAATCGCGACGATCCTCTGCACACTGCTGCGCAGACTCGACGACGGCAGCGGCTACGTCAACCTCATTTTTGTGCTGGCGGTCGCGTGCATCTCGCGTTGGACAGAGGGCTTTTTCTGGGGCACGTTCAGTTCGGTATCGGCCGTTCTCTTCGTCAACTTCGTCTTTACCTACCCCTATTGGGCGTTTAACTTTACGATCACCGGCTACCCGCTCACCTTCCTTGCCATGCTGACCGTTTCCATCATGATCAGCGCGATGAACACGCAGATCAAAAAGCAGGAAAAGCTGCGCCTCGAAACGGAAAAGGAAGCCGTGCGAGCCAATCTCCTGCGCGCCATGTCGCACGATATCCGCACGCCGCTCACCAGCATCGTCGGCAACACGGCGGCGATCCTTGACAACGAGGATTCCTTCTCCCCCGAGCAGAAGCGCCGCCTTCTTGAAGATGTGAACGAGGACGCCCAGTGGCTTATCCGTATGGTGGAGAACCTTCTTTCCATCACGCGCATGAGCGGCGGCCAGGCCAAGATCGAAAAGGAATGCGAGGCAGCGGAAGAAATCGTTGCCGTTTCGGTCAGCAAATTCACCAAGCGCTTCCCCAATATCCAAGTTACCGTTGAGGTGCCGGACGAGGTGCTGATGGTGCCGATGGACGCAACACTCATTCGTCAGGTCATGATGAACCTGCTGGAAAACGCCGCCATTCACGGCGGCAACGTCACGCAGATCCGTTTTCAGCTCTCGCGCGAGGGCAGTAGCGCCTGTTTTGCCATCAGCGACAACGGCATCGGCATCCCGAAGGAAAAGCTTCCGACGATTTTCGACGGTGGGCTTTCCGGCGTATCGCACAACAATTTCGACATGAAGAAGAACATGGGCATCGGCCTTTCCGTGTGCTATACCATCGTCAAGGCGCACGGCGGCACGATGACCGCAGAAAATCTGGAATCAGGCGGAGCGTGCTTCCGTTTCTATCTGCCGCTGGAGGAGGGCATCAACAGTGAAATTGAAGGATAAGGTCCTCGTTGTCGAGGACGAACAGAACATCAGCAACTTTATTTCGACGGTTCTCACCGCAAACGACTTTGACGTTCTTATGGCGCAGACGGGCGCCGAGGCGATCTCGATGATCACCTCTCACTGCCCCGATCTCATCATTCTCGACCTTGGCCTTCCCGATATGGACGGAATGAATATTCTCAAAGAGGTTCGCTCGTGGTCGAATCTGCCGATCATTGTCGTTTCGGCACGCACGCACGAGAGCGACAAGGTCACGGCACTCGATTTCGGTGCGGACGACTACATCGAAAAGCCGTTCGGCACGAGTGAGCTGCTCGCGCGCATCCGCACGGCCATTCGCCACACGCGCACGCCGCTCGACAACGGTGAGATCGCCCAGTCAGGCAAGTTCACCGTCCGGGATCTCACGATCGACTACGACAAGCACCATGTGCTCGTCGACGGGCAGGACGTCCACCTGACGCTCAACGAATTCAAGATTGTGGCGCTGCTCGGCAAATATGCCGGAAAGGTACTGACCTACGACTACCTCATCAAGCAGATCTGGGGGCCCAAGGCCAAGGCCGACAACCAGATCCTGCGCGTCAACATGGCGAATATCCGCCGCAAGATCGAGAAAAACCCCGCCTCGCCCGAATATATCTTCACGGAGATCGGCGTGGGTTATCGAATGCTCGAAAACGAAGCTTGATGATAGAGCCGCTCGCGGCTTTATGATACCAGGGCGCGTGCGCGCCCACACACAATCACGCAGACGACTCCTGCCATTTGGGGACGGCAGGGGTCTTTTGCGCATCATCGCACCGCGCAGGCAAGTCCCGCCGCATGATATAAAAAACATCAGCATACCCTCTACCAAAAGAATCTTGGGAGGATATGCTGATGTTTTTTCACTTCAAACGCAACCGGGCACAAAAAGCGGAACGAAAGCCGCCGCGCTTTCTCATTCTCAAGCGCAAATGGCTGACGCTGGCCGCAGCGGGGCTGGCCGCGGCGGCGATCTTCGCCGCCGTCAATTATCCTGCCGCCGTCAGTGCGTCGACTGCAACGCGGCAGCTGCCCATCTACTGTGTGCAGCGCGACCAGAAGGTCTGCTCCATCTCGTTCGATGCAGCCTGGGGCGCGGACAACACGCAGAAAATTCTTGACGTGCTGAGCGAGTACGGCGTAACGTGCACCTTTTTCGTCGTGGGCAACTGGGCGGATCAGTACCCCGAGCAGGCGAAAGCCATCGTCGAAAGCGGCAACGAGCTGATGAATCACTCCAACGCGCACGACCATTTCAACACCCTCTCTGCTGACGCGATCATTGCGGACGTGAATACCTGCAACGATAAGATCGAAGCGCTGACCGGCGTTCGCCCGACGCTCATTCGCTGCCCGTTCGGCGAATATGACGACCACGTGATCTCCGCCATCCGCTCGATCGGCATGGAGCCGATCCAGTGGGATGTGGAAGCGTTGGCAGCATCTGGAAGCGCCCGCGGCGCAAGCGATACGCGCGCCTTCTGCCGGTTATCCGGGCCAGAAGGCAGGTTCAAAATCCAATTGTTGCAGATACGTCGCCGGATTCATATTTTCCTTAACAGAGTCTTAGTCGTCCCCCATTTGCTGCCCGAAAATATCTCTCGCTTTAAGCGCGATGGATACTTTTTCAATAAATTCATAGTCATCTAAATTCAGCAGGTTTTTTGCCTGACCGATCCGAAATCGGACTGTATTTTCATGCTTTCCCACCTTGCCTGCCGCTCTTTTAACATCTCCGTTGCATTCAAAGTATACAGAAACCGTTTCCAAGAGATCCTGCTTTATTAGCGGGTCAAGAATGCTGCTGCAAAAATTCCTCAGGATTTGATGATTCTTCAGCGGCAGCAGCAACTGATAGACAGACAGCGCATCATATCCCATTGGAGATTTTCCCAATACTCCTCCTATTTCGTCCGCCGAAAGGGCCTGGCGAAATGCAGAAGAAAACTGCTTTACTCCCGCCGCAACCGAGCTGTACCCCATGGAATGCTCTGGCGCATAATAAGAAAAAATCGGTGTCATCTGCTGCAGTATATTGTTGATTTCCCTCTGCCCCTGACAAGGCAGCACAAAAAAGGCTCCCTCCAAATATTTAAAAAGAGGCACTTTGAATTGTATCGCCACATCTTTCTTCAGCATTTGAAGCCGCCGATGACTCAGGCCCTGAAAGGTCGCATGCGCAACGATGTAGTCAGATTGAACATGCGGTGCAAGGTGCCGGTAAATGTTGCGCTGCTCAGCATCAGAAAGTTCCTTGCTCAGCAGGTGGAAAATTTTATTTTCCAGTAATAACTCTGATTGATCTGATATGATGAGTTCAGAAATATCATGTATGAGCGCACCGTAAGGAACTGTCCCGTCAATGTGAATAATCGGAAAATCCCGCGAATCGGCAAGTTCGATCACACTTTGCGGAAACTGCGGCAGAAACTCATTCAGCGCAATGCAACAAGCACTTCCCATCTGAATATAAAACGAAATTGCATCATATATCTTTGCCTCCATATCTTTATTCATATAGAAGCTACAGATAAAAGCATCTCCGCTTAAAATCAAGTCGGCATCCACAAGGGGATTGATCGGACAATCTGTAAAGTTGATCCGCAAAACCTCCCGGTCAAGCCCATTCTTCCCTGCAATTACCTTGGCAGAGTTAAGAATATCCAGCTGTAAAACATCGCTTACCGTAACGCTCACAACAAGCACCTCCTTGCCTTTAATTATGCATCAGTATAATCAAGCCTTTCCAAGATGTCAAATTATACTTGCAGAATAAATGGAAAATTATAAAAATTACAGAAATTTAAATCAAATTTTGTACTATGGCACATTGAAGCGCCTTTGCATATATCTTATAATTTTGTCAAGCAATCCGCAATGGAATTATTCAAAATAGACAAATTTTGGAGGTGCTTCTTTATGAAAAAACTAACTCTTCAGGAAATCAAGGACACTTTGGTTGGCTGCACCATTCTTGGTACAGGCGGCGGCGGCTCCTTAGAGAGCGGGTTAGAGGCCGTCGAAAAAGCCTGGAACGCCGGGCACGAGTTCAAACTGCTCTCCTTCGATGAAATCAACGATGACAGCTACTATGCCAATCCTTATTATTGCGGTTCTATCGTCCCCAAGGGCGATACCAGCCAGAAACGCGGAGACGAGATCGCCACGTCGGTGAAGGCTCTGGAAGAGTACATGGGCGTTCAGTTCGAAGGCCTTGTTTCGATTGAGTATGGTGGCGGAAACACCGGCGCAGTCATGGCCGCCGCAGCTCGTACGGGCAAATACATTGTCGATGCAGATGCAGCCGGCCGCGCAGTGCCGGAGCTTCAGTTTTCCACTTATTATGTGACGGAAAATCCCATCACGCCTTTCTCCGTCGGTACTTCATTCGGCGACATGGCGATCGTCACAAACGTAGAAAATGATGCTCGCGCAGAAGCGCTCTCCCGCTATATGGCAATCGGATCCGGCGGCTTGGTTGGTATGACCGATCACCCGATCAAGGGCGACAAGCTGCGTCACGCAGTCATTCCCAATGCATTGACGTATGCAGCTACTGTTGGTCGTGCCCAAAGAGAAGCCGTTGAGCGCGGTTCCGATCCCATTCAGGCGATCCTGGACACCGGAAAGGGTAAGCTGCTTTTCCAGGGAACCGTCACCGGCGAGTCCGAATGGGGCATCAAGGAGGGCTTTACCGTTGGCACGATTCACATTGCCGGCGAAGGCGCTTTTGCACACCAGACTTCAAAAATCTGGTACAAGAACGAGAACATGGTAATGTGGATCGACGACAAAGTAAATCTCACTTGTCCGGATCTCATTTGCGTGGTGGAAAAAGCTACCGGCTACCCCATCACCAATCCGAACTGCGTCGAGGGAATGGAGGTTGCCGTTCTCGGCTTCCACTGCCACGAGCTCTGGACGCGCGAACGCGCATTGGAGATTCTTAATCCCCGATTCTTTGGATTTGATATGGACTGCGTCTTCCTTCAGGACTGATCGCACAAACCTGCAACGAACTCTTATGATTTAGGGAATGAATTTGTACCGAAATGGACAAGCACTCTTTTTACGCCAACATCTTGCAAAGGGCGGCCTATTTCGGTACAATTCAAACCCAAGCAGTAGATTCGATCACAGTAGGGAAGAATCATCATATGAGACAGAAATAGCCAAATGACGTATTGCGGGAGGCAATAATATGAGTAATAACACTGCAACCAAGGCTCCGTTGGAAGAAAAGTACAACGACTACGAAAAAACTCCAGTCCCCGAAACCGCCAGACAAACATGGTATCAGCAGGGCATGGTATGGCTTGGCGCGGGATTTGGCCTGAGCGGATTAGCTACCGGCGGTGTGCTTGCCGACGGTCTCTCTTTCCGGGATATGCTTTTAGTCAGCATAATCGGATCTATTATCATCACCATCATCGGTACTCTCAATGCTCTTGTTAGCGCGCATACCCATCTTTCTACTTCTTTTACCTGTCGCCGCTCCTTTGGTATACAGGGTGCCAAGATCATCGGCATTATTCTCTGCATCTCCAACTTTGGTTGGTACGCATTTCAGGCAGACCTGTTCGGTACAACGATTGCTTCTGTCATCAAGCACGTTAACGGAAGCTCTGTCAATTCTGTGATTTTTACAATTATCGGCGGTATCACCATGTCGCTGACCGCCATTTTCGGATTTAAGGCGATCAAGCTTCTCAGCGAAGTGGGCTTGCCGCTGCTTGCGGTTCTCTGCGTCATTGCCGTTTGGAAAACAAGCTCCATGATTTCTTTCGGCGACATCTGGAACGCCGGGCCGGTCAGCACGCCGATTACCATTCCCATGGGCATCGCCGCCGTCGTCGGTTCCTTTGCCGTAGGTGTTACAATGGTAGGTGACTTCAGCCGCTTCTCTAAGTCCAAGCGGGACTGCATGATCGGCGTAAGCATCGGTCATTGCTGGGGATACATTCCCATCTTGATGTGCGGCGCATTCTTCAACTACGCTTTCCACAACTGGAATATCGTGGAGATTATGATTCTGTCCCTCGGCTTGGGCCTGTTCGGCGCTCTTGTGTTGATCATCGGTCAGTGGACCACGAACGACAACAATCTGTACACCAGCGTACTGGGTCTTATGAATACTCTGGACGGTATCAGCAAAGTCCCCCGCATGCGCCTGACCCTCATTGTCGGTCTGATCAGCACTGCAATTGCTGCAGTTGGCTTGTATAAATACTTTGTGACTTTCCTCTCCTTGTTAGGCGTGTTCATTACCCCGATCGGCGGTATCCTGATCGCTGACTTCTATATCTGCAACCGGAAAAACTATGACGGCGGCGACGTTCCTCAGGGCATCAAGTGGGACGCCATTGTGTCGTGGGCTGTGGCTTCGTTTGTCGGCGTTACCATGACGGCTCGCCCCGTGGGTCTTGGTTGGTTTGTCGCGGTGGGTGATGTGATCCCCGTTCCCCTGATCTGCATTGCAGTTGCTATGGTGCTGTACGTTGTAAGCCAGAAGCTCCAGAACCGGAAGCTCCAGAATAAGGCTGGTGCAGTTTAATGGACAGCATGCAGCGCGTTCTTTCTTACTTCCGTGAAATCTGCAGCATTCCCCGGCGCTCCGGCGATGAATCAAACGTAGCGCAGTATTTAATCGAAACAGGAAAGCGCCTCGGTCTGGAAGTTGATCAGGACAGCTGCGGAAATGTGGTTCTTCGTAAGACGATTTCCCAAACAACGCCGCCTACAATTCTCCAGGCTCATATGGATATGGTATGGGAATCGACGGGAACTCCTTATCAAAAGGGCGTATCATTGCGCGAAACCAATGAATGTCTCCACGCAGTCGGTTCGACCTTAGGCGCAGATAACGGAATCGGAATGGCTCTGATCCTCGCACTGATGGAAGACGACACGGTACAGAATATCGAGGGTCTTTTTACAGTAGACGAAGAAACCGGTATGACCGGTGCCAAAGAATTGGACGCATCTCTTGTTTCCGGTACGCGGCTAATCAATTTGGACAGTGAAACAGAAGGGACATTCACCATCAGCGCCGCAGGCGGTCTCAACATCATTTTGAATGCCTCCGTTGAATGTCATAAGCAGTCGCGGTTTCATAACCCCAAGGTCCTCAAGCTCTCTGTATCCGGCCTAAAGGGCGGCCATTCCGGTCTTGATATTGGAACCCCGCACCTCAACGCCATTCAGATTTTGGTTCGCTGGCTTCGCAGCTGCCCCGCTTCAAACTGGGAATTGCTCGAACTGCACGGCGGTACACGTTCCAATGCGATTCCAGTTTGCGCAGAAGCCCTCATTCAGGTCGGCGATACATCTTCAGAAGAAGAATGGAAGCTTGCCGCCAGCGCAATCACCGCTCAGGCAGAATCTGTGGATCACGGGATTCTTCTCCAGACTTCATTTGAGGCACCGATCTGCAAGCAAGCATATACGGATTCCTTCTGCGATCAACTGCTCTCTACGCTTGCCGCCCTGCCTCACGGTGTATTGCAGCGTACCCCGGAAATAATCCAGCTTTCCAGCAATTTAGCCACTGTCCGTCAGCTTGGCGATAATGTTGAAATTGTGGAAAGCCTGCGTGCTTCTTCTCAGGCGTTGCTCAGCGAAGGAAGAGACCTCGTCGTTCACACCGCTGACCGCGCATCGTTTCAATCTTCTCAGCAGGATTACTATCCGCCTTGGGAATCTGCAAAAGATGTTCCGCTGCACGCACTGTTTGCACAAACCTATCAATCATTATTTCAGCAGCCCTGCATTATGGAAAATGTTCATGCCGGTGTTGAATGCAGCATTCTCCAGGAACGTTGCCCCTTCATTCAGGAAATGATTTCTATTGGCCCAACCATTCGCTATGCGCATACAGTTCAAGAAAACGTAAATCTTTCCTCGATCGACAGGGTATACCAGTTGTTAAAAGCAGTGCTGCGGCAGCTTTCTAACTAAAGTAAGGAGAGCAAGCCCATTTCGTGCTTGCTCTCCTTGTACTTTTTCTCATGCTGAAATGCAATTATCCCCTTACTCCTCTTCCCGCTCCGGCCGGTGCCGTTCCGCAGGGTGCAGCAAAAAGCTCCTCATGTAAAGCGCGTCGCCCGTGCAGTTGAAATCGAAGGTCATGCCATCGCCGGAGTCGGTCGATACGCCGATCTCCGCCTGCTTGGCAATGTGGTAGTGCGAGCGGATACCACTTTTGAAATAATCTCGGGTGTAGTTCTTCTCTCCGTTCAAGGGGTACATCTCCCGCAGCTTTTGCAGCGAGCGGCTGTCGGGGTCAAAGTAGAAATAAGTGCCGATCACGGAGGCAGAGGGCTTGAGATACTGCCGCATCCGATCGAGATAGAAATCGTCGGCGTAGATGCCATATTCGTTCGTGCTGCAATAGTCGATCAGCAGGTCGACGCAGCCCTTTCGCAGCGGGAAGGTAGTGTTGTCCGCCGCCGCAATGTAAAGGATCTCCGGCTTTGCGGGCAGGCGGTCGATGTAGCCCTTATAAAGCTCAATGATCGCGGGGAACTTGTCCTGCACCACATAGATGTTGCTTGGATCGATCTGCGTCAGCTTCTTGTAAAGGGCGAAAAACGAGTTCAGGTGCGTTTCCATCACAACGCTGCCGCTCGGCAGGGAAAGCTCCTTGATCCGCGTCCCCATCCAGTTGTAAGACTTCTGGATCAACGACACCAGCTCGCTCGGCGCGCTGCGGTACAGTTCGCGGTCAATGTCCGGTTCGTCAAAGGGGTACTTTTCCTCGCACTCGGCGTAGATGATCCCGTTGCGGATCTCCGCACGGTAGCCGCAGCTACAGTGGAGGTCGGCGGAAAAAATAGCGGTCATATCCATATCTGCCTTGCTGATCTGGAACGCGCCGCCGCAGCGCGGGCAGCACAGCAGTGAGAGCGCGCGCAGCGGCACGCCGGTCGGCGCAAGAGCGCTGCCATGCGGCGCCGCCGCCTGGCGGTTCAGCTCATCAATGAACTCGTTGATCTCTTCTTTGTAGTGCTGATACCGCACACGCTGATCCTCTAACTGTTTCTGATGTGTGCGCAGCAGCGCCACGCAGTCCTCCACCGTGTCCTGCTCCACGCCGCTCGACACGCGCTCGAGCGAGAGCAGCCTGTGCGCCGTTTCGAGGGAAAGCCCCCACTTTTTGAATTGCACGATTCTCTCTAACGTATGGCAGTCCTGTTCATCGAAAAGGTACTGCGTTCCCTCGCCGTCTGGTACGATCAATCCTCTGCGGATATAATAGCGGATCGTGGAGACCGGAACGCCGGAACGTTTAGATGCCTCACCGATTCTCATTTTATTTTTCTCTCCTATCTCTGATAACAGCAGGCGTACAGTATCTTATTCGTATTTTATCATGCAAAAAAGAGAATTTCAAATTCATTTTTTATAAAGATAAAGCTCACTCCACCTTTTGACGAAATATCGGCAAAAGGTAAAGTGAGCTTATCTATAGCGCGTGAAACGAAAAAAACGGTCTCTTGACATGAACGCGGATTTTCGACTTACAATAGGCTTCACAGTCAAATAACTTTTTAGAAATGATAAGGAGTGAATGCTATGCCGTCGATCAAACTTCCGCCGAGCGAGGCGATAGATGACCTGTACCGCGCCATTCTGAGTCTTCGCAACGAAGATGAGTGCCACCTTTTTTTCGGCGACCTCTTCACCCGTCAGGAATTATCCCTTTTTTCGCAGAGGCTACAAGTTGCACGAATGCTGTCGGACGGCTGCACCTACGGCGCTGTGCGCTCGCAGCTGTCAACCAGCAGTTGTACCATCACGCGTGTCAACACAAACCTGCAATTCGGTACCGGCGGCTATCAGCTCATTCTTGAACGGCTGAACACCGCCGGCACACAGACAGACGAACAGGATCTAAGTCTTAGATGAACTGCGAAACAATGACCGCAGCGATCATCAGAGGAATGTTGAAGGCGATGAAGGTCGGCACGCAGGTATCCCAGATGTGATCGTGCTGACCGTCGGCATCCAGACCGGACGTGGGGCCGAGGGTGGTATCGGACGCGGGGGAACCGGCGTCACCGAGAGCCGCAGCAGCGCTCATCAGCAGGATGGTAGCAGCGGGAGAGAAGCCGATGTGATCGCAGAGGGGCACGAAGAGGACAGCCAGAACGGGGACAGTACCGAAGGAGGTACCGATGCCCATGGTGACCAGAAGACCGATGAGGGTGATGACGATCGCAGCGACGAGCTTGCTGCCGCCCATGATGGAAACGCCAGCCTCAACCAGCTCGTTGACACCGCCGGTCGCCTTGATGACGGTAGCATAACCGCCGGCGATGAGCATAACGAAAGCGATCAGACCCATGAGCTTCACGCCGCCGGCGAGCTGCTCGTCGATCTCGTTCCAGGGAATGGCGCGGAAGACGATCATGACGGCGAGACCGGCGAGGGAGGACAGAGCGAGGTCTTCGGTGAGGACCTGAGCGACAACGACGACGACAATGGCAGCCATGGTCACATAGTGACGGTAGCCGAGCTCGCCGGTAACAGCGTCGGACGCGGAGGTATCCGCCTCGATCATCTGATAGTCGCGGGGCTTGCGATAGAGCACAAACACGGCGATCAGCAGACCGATAATCATGGCAACGGCGAGCACCCAGTTGACCTTGGCGACGTCGTTGACAGTGACTTCCATGCCGTTGGCGGTCAGGTTGTCGCTGATGATGGTCTGGAAGATCAAACCGAAGCCGAAGGGAATGGCAATGTAGGGAGCCTTATGACCGAAGGCAAGGCAGCAAGCCACAGCACGGCGGTCGAGGCGCATCTTGTTCATCAGCACGAGCATGGGAGGAATCAGGATGGGGATATAAGCGATGTGAATGGGGATGAGGTTCTGAGACAGGCAGGCGATCAGGGTGATCATGCCGAGAAGCACGAGCTTCTTGGTGCCAATGATCTTGCTCAGCTTCTTGGAGACGATGTCGGCAAGGCCGGTGGTAGCGATCGCCGTAGCGAAGGTACCGAGCAGGATGTAGGCAAGAGCGGTGGTCGCGTTGCCGGAGAAGCCGGACGTGAGCAGCTTCATAACACTGTCGCCCTCAGCGGCGTAGATGGGGATACCACCGGCAAGACCGCCGGCGATACAGGCGACCAGCATGGCGAGCAGAACGTTCAGCTTCAGAAGGCTGAGTACGCACAGCACGATGACCGATATGGTCACGGGGTTGGTTAAAATACTCATAGATTTCCTCTCTCTCTGTTTTTGTCGATTTGTTTTTCTCCAGTTTTGCGTGGAGCAGGCAGGCGGTGTCTGTCAGGCCGCTTGCCACACTCGGTATTTTAGCATGCGTTTTATGCAAATACAACAAATTCGAGCAAATCCGCAGTCGCTTGTTTTGTGCATTGTAGCACCGGTGCACCGATGCACTAATGCAGGAAAGTAATGTGCTGCCTCTATACGATAACACGTGCAAAATGCGAAATGATACGTTATGATAGTCACACCCATAGCATAGCAATGTATATCTTTTGCCATTAGGTATACTTGCATCTCTCTTGAATGCACACAGATGAGTGAAAAGCGGGCACTTTTCACTCATCTGTGTGTTTTTTCTTTTTTCTAAAACAAACGATATCATTTGCACTATACAAATTGTAAATTCTATTCACCAAATGCTTTATTTATGAATTTTTATATTGCAAGAGCTGCTTTCTTGTGGTAAAAATATAGCATACACTTTACTAAGGTGGTGAGCTTTCATGCCAACTGTGCAGCAAATGATTGAGCTGAGCGATACTCTGACGAAAACGCAGACGCGTATCTTCGAATACATGCTCAACCACCCGGAGGCCGTTTGCTACGACACCCTGCGCAATACCGCCGAGCGCATCGGCGTAACGGAGGTTTCCGTGCTCAAGGTTTGCCGCAAGCTCGGATGCAGCGGCTATGCCGAGATGAAAGAGGTGTTCCGGCATTACGTCGGCGAACGGCTGAAGGACTCCTTTGACCGCAGCTACACATTGGAAACGGTGGACGACCGTTCCCGCAGCGACCGCGGCGCGCTGCTGCGCTCGATGTTCGAAGCCGATCAGCAGGGGATCACCGCGCTGGCCGCCTCGATCGGTGAGGAACAGATCTTCGACTGCGCACAGACGTTAATGAACGCGCGCGAGGTGCTGCTCTTCGGTCACGATGTTTCCAAGGTGATGGCAGACTACTTCGCCCACCGCCTGAACTACCTTCGCATCAAGGCGTCAAGTCTCAAGCTCGGCGACAGTGACACGGTGAAAACCTCGCTCTCTATGGTGAACGAAAACGACGTGATCGTGCTCTTTTCGTTCCCGCCGTACTATGAGCCGGTATCCAACGTGGCCCGTTACGCCGCCTATCGCGGGGCAACGATCATCACGATTACCGACAGCAGCGCCTCCCCCGCCGTCACAGACGGGCCGTTCAATTTCATCTGCGGCACCAAGACCAAGTTCTTCTTCAACTCGCTCACCGCGCCGATCTCGCTGATCAACGTGCTCACCTCCTGCATCGCCTTGGAGATGGGCCCGGCGCTCGATCGGATCCTGGACGAGGAGCTGAGCGTATCCCGCTTTATGAGCGGAGAAATTCCAGAAGAAAGTGAGCATCTGAAATGATAACACTGATCCAGAATGCAGACGTTTACGCCCCCCGCCACCTGGGTATGCGCGACGTACTGCTCGAGGGCGGAAAGATCGCCCTCATCGCTCCCTGCGGGGAGATCCCCTCTCGCTTTCCCACGCTGCAAACGGTCGACGCGGCAGGCAAACCGCTCGTCCCCGGATTCATTGATCTGCACGTTCACATCACAGGCGGCGGCGGTGAGGACGGCTTCTCCTCCCGTGCGCCGGAATCCCGCCTGACGGATTTTACCACCGCCGGCGTCACCACCGTCGTAGGGCTTCTCGGAACGGACGGCATCGCCCGCAGCCTGGAAACGCTTTATGCCAAGGCACACGCCCTGACGGAAGAGGGCATGGACTGCTATATGCTCACCGGCGCCTACGGCTACCCCTCCCCCACCCTCTGCGGCAGCGTAGAGCGGGATCTCGTTCTCATCGACCGCGTTGTGGGCGCAAAGATCGCGCTTTCTGACCACCGCAGCTCCGAGATCACCTATGAAGAATTGCTGCGGCTGGCAAGCGCGGTTCGCCGCGGCGGACTGCTGAGCCGCAAGGCAGGGCTGCTGACCATTCACATGGGCGATGGACAGGAGGCTCTTTCCAAGCTCTTCCGTGCATTGAAAGAATCCGAGGTGCCGCTGAGCACCTTCCTTCCGACTCATGTCGCGCGCAACAGCGCGCTGCTCGAGGAAGCGATAGAGTGGATCAAGGCGGGCGGGCAGGCCGATTTCACCGCCGGCGAGGCTTCCTCCGGCGGCACGGCGCACCTGATGGCATACGCCATGGACAAGGGCGCCGACAGCAGCCGCATGACGCTCTCGAGCGATGCTTTCGGCAGTCAGCCGCGCTTTGACGAGCAGGGCCGATGCACGGGGCTGAGCTACAGCACGAGCCGCGTGCTGCACGATGAGCTTGTAAATCTTGTGCAGCATGAAGGCTTCCCGCTGGAAACCGCCCTCACCTTTATCACCTGCAATCCCGCGCGCGTGCTGCGGATGGAAGCGCAAAAGGGCTGTATCGCCGAGGGCGCAGACGCGGATCTTGTCCTTCTCGGGCAGGCGCTCAGCATCGACGGTGTCTTTGCCCGCGGCAGACAAATGGTCAAAAACGGTCAGGCGATCGTCAAGGGTCGCTTCGAATAAACGATCGGAGGAATTATGATGAAAAAAATCCTATCCCGTACAGTGTCCATCGCACTCGCGATGCTTTTGACGGTCTCCTGTCTGAGCGGCTGCGGTTCCAAGAGCGTGAATACCGCAGAGTATCTTGGCACTTATTCTACCGATGTCACCTCCCTCATTCCCTTCTACCTGCCCGACACCACGGGCAAGAAGGTCATCTCCAACGTCATCGACGGTCTGATCGAGACCGACCGCTTTGGTGCCTTCGTTCCCTCGCTCGCTGAAAGCTGGGAGCACAACGACGATTACTCCGTCTGGACGTTCCACCTGCGCAAGGACGCCAAGTGGTACGACAGCAAGGGCGCAGAGGTCGCGCCCGTCACCGCGCAGGACTTTGTAGACGGCATGCGCTTTGTTGCCGACCATAAGAAAACCAAGAGCGACATGTCCATCATCAAGAGCGTGATCGCCGGCCTCGGCGAATATTACGACACGCTCGTTGACTTTGATGACCCCAACCTGGCGGCGAGCAAGAAGCCCGAAGGCCCGCGCGAAAAGCTGGAAGCACAGTTCGACGACACCGTCGGCGTCAAGGCGCTCGACGAGTACACCGTCCAGTACACGCTGACCGCGCCCGTGCCGTATTTTGAATCCTTCCTCGTCACTGAGATCTTCCTGCCCAACCACAAGGAGTTCTCCGACCAGTGCGGCACCAAGTTCGGCACCTCTCCCGACCAGCTTCTTTACTGCGGCGCTTACATTCTCCAAAGCTGGCAGCGCAACAAGGAATTTGTCATGGTCAAGAATGAAAACTACTACGATGCCGACAAGGTCAGCGTGGAAAAGATCGTTCTCCAGAAGATCACCGACGGCGCCGCCACGGTCGAAATGTTTAAGCGCGGCGAGTTGACCGGCACCTCCCTCACGGGCGATCAGGTCGAGCATTACATGCAGGATCCCGAATGGGGACAGTATGTGACGCTGCGCGACAAGTCCTCCGTCAATTTCTGGTTCTTCCCGAACTTCGAAAGCCCCAACAGCGAGTTCAACGCCTTCGTGCAGAACGAGGACTTCCGCCTCGCGCTCTATCACGCGCTCGACCGCGTGACCATTGCGCAGCTCTACAACCCCTACGACACCGAGGATATGCTGACCAACCTCATCTGCCCCGAGGACGTCTGCTACGATGAAAACGGCATCGACTACACCGATTACGCTCCCCTCAAGGAGATCAAGGAGCGCGGCGCCGCCACCTACGATCCCGCTCTTGCAAAGGAGTACTTTGAAAAGGCGCTCAGCGCGGTGACCGACGGCAGCGGCAACATTCGCGGCGCAAGCGCCGGCGAGGTCAAGATGGGCCGCACCTTCTCGTTCCAGACCGACGGTAAGCTGCCGCTCCAGCTGGTCTACGTACACGGCGCGTCCTCCGACGAGGTCTCCATGGCGCAGATCATCAAAATGAACCTTGAAGAGGTCTTTGGCAGCGAGAATATCGAGGTCATCCTCTCCCAGTTCACGGGCGACAAGTACAATGACGTCATCGCTCCGGGCAACTTCGACTTTGCCTATGATAACTACAGCTTCAAATATGCCGATCCTCTCTCCCAGCTCGACCGTCTGACAACGGGCGGCGCCGTCAACGACGGCCGCTACTCTCTGCCGCAGTTCGACGCGCTGGTGAAGGAGGCCAGTGAAAAGCTCGTCGCCTCCGAGCGCTATGAACTCTTCGCCCAGGCTGAAGGCATGCTCATCAACGGCGGCTACATCATTCCGTGGGAGAGCGGCGGCGGCACTTACGGCATGACCCGCGAGATCCCGTTCACCGCGCCGCGCGGCGGCTTTGGCCTCTCCCGCTTCAAGTATAAGGGCATGCAGCTTTCCGAAGAGCCCATCTCGGCCGAGCAGTACAAGCAGCTGGAAGATGAGTTCTATGAGCAGCTGCTCAAGAGAAATGCCGGCTGAGACGCCGCCGTACCGATATAAAGGGTGGTAACATGGCTAAATATATCTTTAAGCGGACTTTGCAATCCCTGCTCAGTGTTTTCATCGTGGTATTCGTTGTATTTCTGCTGCTGCGCCTGATGCCGACCGACGGCTACTTCACGCGCGACGACTACCAGAACATGAGCGAGGCCGAGCGCGAGATGTACCTTGAGGACATCGGCGCTGTCGGCAATCCGATCAAGCTTTTCGGCAAATTCATGGTCGACCTCTTCCACGGCGACCTCGGCGAGTCCTACGTGCTCCAGCCCCACCGCGCCATTTCGGATATTCTGGCGGAAAAGATCCCCTATTCGCTCTACTTCGGCGTAGTGAGCATGCTCATCTCGCTGGTTCTCGGACTTCTGATGGGCATGGCAATGGCCAAGGGCAAGGGCGGCCTGCCGGATGCGCTGGGCACGGGCTACGTGGTCATCGTGCGCGCCGTGCCGAGCCTTATCTATCTTTTCCTGCTCCAGATCGCCATCACGGGTCTTTTCAAGATCCCCATGATGTTCAGCGAGCGCAATCCCGTCACCTGGATCCTGCCGACGATCTCGCTCTCGCTTTCGAGCATCGCCTGGTATGCCATCTGGCTGCGCCGGTTCATGGTGGACGAGGAAAACCGCGACTATGTCAAGTTCGCCCGCAGCAAGGGCATGAGCGACTGGAAGCTGATGAAGTCCCACGTGCTGCGCAACGCGCTCGTGCCTCTCGCGCAGTATTTCCCCCTGCAAATGCTTCTGACGATCTCCGGCTCCCTCGTGATCGAAAGCCTCTATTCCATTCCCGGCATGGGCGGCCTTCTCGTGGAAGCCATTCAGGAGATGGACAACTCTCTTGTTCAGGTGCTTGTCATTCTGTATTCAACTCTGGGCGTGCTTGGCGTGTTCCTCGGTGATATTCTGATGGTATTTCTGGATCCGCGCATCCGCCTTACGGAAAAGGAGGAGGGATAGTCATGAATGCTGCAAAGCCAAATCTCAAGGTCTCGCTGAGCGAGAGCATGTTCGAACGCATTCCCTTCGACTACGAAAAGAGCGAGCTGACCGGCTACTCCAACTACTCCTACTGGCACAGCACCTTCCGTACCTTCTTCAAGCAACGCAGCTCCACGGTGCTGCTGGGCATCATGTGCGCGTTTGTTGCGATGAGCCTGCTCTACCCGCTCATCAGCGAGCTGATCCCCGGCTGGGAAACGAGCTACCGCAACCCGAACTTTGCCCAGACCGGCAGCGCCATGTGGAACCTCTCCCCCTGCAAGGAGCACTGGTTCGGCACGGACAACATCGGCCGCGATATGTGGGCGCGCACCTGGTACGGCACGCGCACCTCGCTGCTGCTGGGCTTTGTGATCGCGTTTTTCGACGTGACGCTCGGCACGATCGCGGGCGCGCTGTGGGGTTACGTGCAGCGCATCGACCGCTTCATGACGGAGCTTTACAACATCGTCACCAATATCCCGCAGACAGTCTATCTGGTGCTCTTCACCTACATTCTGCGCCCGAGCTTCTGGACGATCGTGCTCGCCATGTGTCTGACCGGTTGGCTCTCCATCGCGCGCTTCGTGCGAAACCGCGTTGTCGCCATCCGTGAAAACGAGTACAACATTGCCTCCCAGTGTCTCGGCACGCCGCTCTCCCGCATTCTGCTGAAAAACATCGTGCCGTATATCGTCAGCATCGTCATCATGGAGGTCGCGCTGACGATCCCCTACTCCATCGGCTCCGAGGTTTTTCTCAGCTACATCAACCTCGGCCTTCCGCTCGACGTTGTGTCGCTCGGCAATCTTGTCTCCGTCGGCAAGAACAGCTTTGAGGTCTATCCCTTCCAGCTCATCTATCCGACCATCATCCTCTCGTTCGTCACGGTGTCGTTCTATATCGTGGGCAACCGCTTCGCGGACGCCTCCGACCCGCGCAATCACATTTAAGGAGGAACGCAGCTATGGCAAATACGATTCTCAGCGTCCGCGACCTCCGCGTCAACTTCAGCCTGCGCGGCAAAACGCTCACCGCCGTGCGCGGCGCAAGCCTCGATCTCTATGAAAACGAAACGCTCGCCATCGTCGGCGAGTCCGGCAGCGGCAAGAGCGTGCTGACCAAGACGCTCATCGGCATGACCGACAAAAACGGTACGATCGTCGGCGGCAGCATCGACTTCAAGGGCACCCGGCTCGACCAGCTTGCAGAAAAGGACTGGCTCGCCATTCGCGGCAAGCGCATCGCCATGGTGTTTCAGGACCCGATGACGGCGCTCAACCCGCTCAAAACCGTCGGCGAACAGATCCGCGAGATGATCACGCTGCACTCCGACCTCAGCAAGGACGCCTCCACGGAAAAGGCGAAAAAGCTGATGGAGCAGGTCGGCATCTCCTCTGACCGCTACGGGAAATACCCGCACGAGTTTTCCGGCGGCATGCGCCAGCGCATCGTCATCGCGACCGCGATCGCCGCCGACCCCGAGGTGCTCATCTGCGATGAGCCCACC
>DPGF01000015.1:494-15838 GCA_003522105.1 Oscillibacter sp. | reverse complement strand
ATCTGCGACGAGCCCACCACCGCGCTGGACGTTACCGTGCAGGCGCAGATACTGGACCTTATAAAGCGGCTGCAAAAGGAAATGGATATGTCCGTAATATATATCACGCACGATCTCGGCGTGGTGGCAAATATCGCCGACCGCGTGGCCGTTATGTACGCCGGCGAGATCATCGAAACGGGGCCGACAGAGGAAGTCTTTTCCTGTCCCGTCCACCCCTACACCCGCGCCCTGCTCCGCGCGCTGCCGCAGCTCGGCGTCAAGGGGCAGGCATTGTTCGCCATTCCCGGCACACCGCCGAATCTCTACAACGACATTCAGGGCGACGCCTTCTACCCCCGCAACCCGGAGGCCATGGAGATCGACCAGCTGGAAGAGCCGCCGATGTTTTCCGTTTCTCCCGGGCACACGGCAAAAACATGGACGATGCACCCCATGGCCATTCAGAAATGGGGCGACCCGCGCAACTACCGCACCCCCGGTCTTGGCAGAGCGCCCGCCGCACCCGAGCCGTATGCGCCGCGCAGCGACGAGCCGCTGCTCTCGGTCAGGGATCTCTCGATCGACTTCGGCTCCGGCAAAAAAGTCTTTCATGCCGTCAATGGTGTGTCCTTCGATGTGTACCGCGGGGAGACGTTCAGCCTCGTTGGTGAATCCGGCAGCGGTAAAACGACTATCGGCCGCGCCATTATGAAGATCATTCCCACCGCCGGCGGCGAGATCCTCTACAAGGGCACGCGCGTCAACCGCCGCTTCAGCCGGGAGGAGATCAAGCAGTACCGCCAGCAGGTGCAGATGATCTTTCAGGATCCCATGGCAAGCCTGAATGAGCGCGCCAAGGTGGATTACATCATCTCCGAAGGACTTTATAACTTCAACCTCTTCGAAAACGAAGCCGACCGCAAGGCCAAGGTCTCCCGCGTCATGCAGCGCGTGGGGCTGCTGCCCGAGTTTGCCAGCCGCTTCCCGCATGAATTTTCCGGCGGACAGCGCCAGCGTCTCGGCATCGCCCGTGCGCTCATCATGGAGCCGGAATTCATCATCGCCGACGAGCCGATCAGTGCGCTGGACGTTTCCATTCGTGCTCAGATCATCAACCTGCTCAATGAACTGAAAAAAGAGCACTCGCTCACCTATCTGTTCATCGCGCACGATCTGAGCGTGGTGCGCTTCATTTCCGACCGCATCGGCGTGATCTACAAGGGCGCTCTGATGGAGCTTGCACCGGGCGAAGAGATCTTTGCCCACCCCCTGCACCCCTACACCCGTTCGCTGCTCAGCGCGATCCCCATGCCGGATCCCGCCGCCGAACGGGGCAAGACCTGCACGCCCTACGATCCGTCCGTGCATGATTACAGCGTGGACAAACCGGCCTGGACGGAGATCGCCCCCGGTCATTTTGTCTTTGCCAACGCGCGCGAATGCGACGAATACAGGAGGATGCTCGGATGAACGGTACATTATTGATCGCAGGCGGAAACATCGGCGCGACCGAGCAGGGCAAAGCCGACATCTTTGGCAGGTTTTCCGCCCTCTGCGGCGGGAAGCGCGGCAAGGTCATGCTCGCCGTCTGCGCCAGCGGAGAGGCGGAGGAGAGCTTTCGATTCAACCGCGAGCTGCTGCTCTCCGCCGGGATCGGCGAAGTTGTGCTGCTGCCGCTGACAGAGGATCCCGCGCTGCTTGGCCGCAGCGGTTGGACAAACCGCGCAGACGAGGCGCTGCTCCCGCTTTTTGACGGGGTGAGCGGCGTATGGTTCAGCGGCGGCGACCAACTGCACACGGCAAGGCTTCTTTTGCAGCCGGACGGTTCGGACACGCCGGTGCTCGGCAGAATGCGCCGCCTTCTTTCCGGCGGCGGCGTGATCGGCGGCTCTTCCGCAGGCGCGGCGATCATGAGCCGCACGATGATCGTGCGCGGCGACGACGAGGGAACGCTGACTCTCCCCGTCTGCACCGACGCGGCAGCTTACTGTGACAACGGCGGCGTTTCGCCGGAGCAGCTGCTGCTCTCGCGCGGGCTCGGCTTTCTGCCCGGCGGCATCGTCGATCAGCACTTCAACCGCCGCGCCCGGCTTCAGCGTCTGCTCGCCGCGATGGAAGACGCGGACGAAAACGAGGGCTTCGGCATCAGTGAGGACACCGCCCTTGAGGTCTCCCTCTCCGACGGGGCGCTGCGCGTGCACGGCTCAGCCTACGTCATGCACCTTACGCGCAGCGGCGGGACGATCACCATCAACAAGTTGACTGCGGCGCAGCACGCCGTACAATAAAACTAAAATCAGGAGGAAACCAACATGAAAACCAGCAAACGTCTCTTTACTCTTATGGCACTTGCTCTTGCGTTCGCACTCACCCTCACCGCCTGCGGCAATCAGTCGGATGGCGACAGCAAGGACGCCGCCTTTGATGACGCCTACGCCGTTGCGGACGTGACGCTCTGCGGCACGAACACCAACGATGCAAGCTTTATGAAGGGCTTTTCCATGCAGGGCACCGCGGGTGACCTGATCAACAACGAAAATGTCTTCAGCATTGCCATGTGCTACTCCACCGCGACGCTGGATGACGTAAAGGCCTTCTTCACCTCCGAGCGCTTCAGCGATCCCGACAGCTTCCTTGCAGAGATCGATGCGCTGGATCTCGACGGCAATATCCGCAACCTCTCCGGCGATAAGATGAGCTACTTTGACGGCAACACTGCCGATCCCATTCGCTTCTACGGCGACGGCGTTGATCTCATCAACGGCACCTCTCTTTTGCAGCAGGCGGGCGAGTATCACTTCTATCTCGTGACCATCGGCTATGAAAAGGTGCTGTGGGTCGGCGAAGCAGACCGCACCTTCGTGATGGAGCAGAGCGCCATCGACCTTGCCAACGACTTTGCCGCCGCATTTGATCTTGTCACCGAGACCACGCTGATGGAGGATCAGGACGTTTCCGCCATGACGCAGGAAGAAAAGACGCAGGCCGTTCAGGACTACTTCGCTTCTCAGGTCGACACACTGGATCTCGGCATCACCGTTACGGCCGAATATGACGACGACCCGGACTACCCCGACGACTACTTCATCACGCTCGCCAAGGACGGCAGCGAGTCCTCCGCCTACGTCACCGTGTACTTCGGCGCAGAGGCTTAAATCCATTTTCCCGACAAGCCGCGGGCTGGGCATGCTGCCCCGCCCGTTTTTTCAAAGGAGTGACTTTTGATGAAAAAATGCCTATCCGTTCTGACCGCCGCGCTCCTGCTGCTGATGCTGTGCGCCTGCGGGAGCAAGGAACCCGCCGCTCCCGAAAAGCAGGGCGATGCCTGGGTCAACCCGCAGTTCAATGAGTACACGCTCACAAAGCTGCGCATGGTCGGCAAGGGCGATGAAAGCTCCGGCTACAAGGTCGCCTTTTTCCCGCCGGAAACGCTCGACGGAGCCGAGGGTTTTCTCGTTTTTTACAGCGTGCGGGAATTCGACGAGGTATGGGAATACCTCTCTTCGCTCACCCGCGAAGAGATCCTCACGCTCGACAAGCCTGCCAACCGCGCCTATGTGATGACCGATCTCAGCTATTGCGACGGCGTTGGCAACACGCTCAACACCGCCCAGAAGGATCTTATCACCGGCGATGACTTTACAGAGCCCGGCACGCACTATTTCTACGCCGCCGTTTTCGGCGCCGATGGTCTTTTGAGCCTCGAAAAGGCGGCGCAGACCGCTTACATCGCGCCGAGCGCCGGAAAGCTGCGCTTCACGCGCGAGGGCAGCGTCCTGACCGGCACTTTTGCAAGCGATACCGAAGGCGAGATCGAAACGAACTACGTTTTCCTCTCCGCAAACGGCTATGCCGCCGTAAAGGAGCAGCTCTCCGGCGCAGACCGTGCCGCGCTCGACGCGCTGAGCGGCAGCGGCTGCGCGCTGCGCTTCGACAACGCAGGCAGCACCGAGTTTTTACTGGATCTTTCCGAACAGAAGGATCTTGACGGAAATGCCGTAGATCCCGCGCGCTGTTACTATGTCTATGTTGCCAGCGCGTCGGCCGAAACGCTCATGGGCGTATCCTACTGTGCTGAGCGCTTCGTTACGCCCGAGGCGCTTCCCGCCTCCAGCGGGACGATCGGCAGCGGCAGCGGCATTCTCTTCCCCAACGGCGGCGCGGCCTCGATCGGCGGCGACCGCAGCTCCATCATCTCCACCTCGCAGGCGATCTTCCGCGGCTTCCCCGATACGCCGCGCGTCGCCGTCATCGGCGCCTCCAGCGGCAGCGAACGCGAGCTGTGGTCGTACTTCTATCAGGATACCCCCTCTGTGCGCAGCTTTGAACACCGCTTTGCGGACGCAGGCTTTGAAGCGGTCTACATTCCGCTCACCGCGGAGAACCGGGATACCATCGGCAGCGACGCCTATTTTGCCTCTCTCGTTTCCAGCTGCCACGGCGTATACTTCACCGGCGGCAACCAGAGTCTTGGCATCTACGCCCTGCAAAATGCCGATGGCGATTGGAATGCCGTCGGGCAGGCCGTGCAGGATCTTTTCGCGCGCGGCGGCTTCCTTGCCGGAACGAGCGCGGGCGCGCACATGCTCGGCTCGGTCTGCTTCCAGGACGCCGACTCCCATGCAGCGCTGACGCACGCAAAGCCCACCGAAGCCGTGCTGACCGCCGCCGGCGTTGTGTGCGGCGAAGAGGGCGCGCTCTACGGCGGTCTCCCCTGCGACGCAGCCGCCTGCGGCGCCGCGCTCACCTTTGACTCCCACTTTGGCGCACGGGGAAGGCTCGCCCGCCTTTGCACCATGCAGCGCTCCGGCGGCGCGGCATACGCCGTCGGGCTGGACGAGGCGACCGGCATCGCCGTCACCGGCGGCGTCGGCACGGTCTATGGAGCGGGTACGGTCACTGTGCTTGACAATCGCAGCGCCGTTTACGGAAACGACGATTCGCATTTCAGCGTCAGCGATCTGCGCGTTTTCGTGCTGAGCGCGGGCGATCAGTTCGACTTTACAAGCGGCACGCTCATCGCTTCCTCCGCAAAGGCATCCCCCGCAGAGTCCGCCGCACCCGAGCAGCCGGAGGACTTCCTCGCCTCCGGCAGCGCGCAGACCCGCGCCCTGCTCACCTTTGCCCTCAGCGGCGAAAAGAGCATACAATATCCCGTCGCGGCAGACGGAGAGGAATTCACGCTGCGCGTGGAAAAGTCCGATGACTTCTCCGTTGTCTCGAGCGAGAAGAACTATGCAGCCTCCGCCCTGTCCGACCTGCCGCAGTGCGCTGTATCCGGCCTGCTGCTGAGCATCTCCTGATCTTCCGTACCTTTAGGCAGAAAGCCTGATGCGTGCGCACGCATCAGGCTTTCCAAATGATATGTACCCTTTCGCCGTCGAGCATGATCCGCTCGACAAATTCGGCGGCAATGAGCTTTTTTTCGTCAAAGGACGCGCGTTGAAAATCAAACCGCCGCAGCGGTGCAGAACGGGTCGGCGCATGCAAAAGCTGCTCGCGCTCGGCGTGCAGCGCGTCGATCCTCTGGGAGATATAAGGAACGGCGACCGCGCTGCTTTCGGCGAGTGCAGCCACCAGCCGGTCGATCTTTCGCTCGATCTCCAGGATCGCCCCGGCCTGCGCGCGGTCTTTTCCTGCCGGAAGCAGCTCCATCGGACAGGCATCAAAGCTGCGTTGGATCTCCCCCGCAATATGCGCCTCCAGCTCCCGCAGATCGACATCGATCGATGCATCGCAGCCGCCGAGGTTGGAGCGTCCGGAGCAGAGCAATTTGCAGCGCCGTTCCGTCTTGATGGAATTGATCTTGACGGCGTAGCCGCACTTGGCGCACTTGAGAAGTCCGGTCAGCCATGAGTATTTTCCGGCGTTGGCGCGGGGAAGCTGCGCCGCGAAAGAGAGCTTCTCCTGCACGCGCAGCCAGAGCGCGGCGGAGACGATCCCCTCGTGCACGGAGAGGTACAGCAGCTTTTCTTCTTTCTGCGCGCTGCCGCTGCGGCTGCGCTTTCCGATCAGCACGCAGCCATGCTCACCGTCATAATCCTCGCTCTTTTGGCGGCTCTGCACGCCCTGCGCCAGATAATAGCAATAAACTGCCTCATCTGCCTGCACATAAACAGGATTGCGCAAGATGCGCGAGAGCGTCACATTGTCCCATGCCTCGCGCTTCGGGCCGTGGATCCCCCGGGCAGTCAGGTCTTTTGCAAGGCCGCGCAGCGAGGTCTCAGGCTTTGCATATTCCTCAAAGATCCGGCAGACGGTCTTCGCGTGTTCATCGGGGATCAGGGAGGAAACGCTGCGCCCGTCCATCTCCGCCTTCGAGAGCGCATACCCGTATGGCGCAGGGCCGCCCGGCCATGCGCCGAGGGAGGCGCGGTGATGGTAGTTATCGCGCACGCGCTCGGCGGTCGTTTCGCGTTCAAGCTGCGCAAACGTCATGACGATGCTCAGCATGGCGCGTCCCACCGGCGACGACGTGTCGAACTGCTCGCTGACAGAGAGAAACGCAACGCCGTTTTTTTGCAGCACTTCCCAGATCCGGCTGAAATCCGCAAGGGAGCGGCTGAATCGATCCAGGCGGTAGACGACGATCCGCTCGATCTCCCCCGCTTCTACGGCTTCCATCAGTTCGCCGAAGGCAGGGCGCCGCATATTCTTGCCGGAAAAGCCCCGGTCTGAAAAGATGCGGAGCTCTCCCGCAGTGAACTTACGGCACAGTTCGATCTGCCCCTCGATCGAAAGGCTGCCCTTCTTGTCGACAGACTGTCGGGCGTAGATGGCGTCCATCTTTCTACCCCTGCGTGCGGGAAGTCAGCAGCAGAATGCAGCGGCGGCAGATCGCCGCCTGACGCGCGGCCCGAGCGGCGGGGTCGGTAGTCGTAAATGTATTCGTGATGATCATATTGTCGTCCTCCTACCCAAGCGTATGAGCTCCGGCAGGCGGTTATTCGCAATGCGTTCCAACTGCTGCCGACGGGGATTCGCTCGACTGGAAGGGCATTTCCGCCGCCGAGATCACCAAACGCGTGACGGGCAAGGTACAGAGCGGGTCGATCGTCCTCTTCCACAACGCAGGCGAGCACACGCCCGAGGCACTGCCCGACATTCTCAACTATTTGCTCTCCGAAGGGTACGACATTGTGCCGATCTCGAAGATCCTGCTCAGCGGCGACTACACCATCGACCACACAGGCCGCCAGTGCCCAAAATGAGAAACGACACAGACCGCCGCGATTCCGGCAGAACGCGGCCGCAGAAACGATGAGGGGCAAGCGTTCCCTCACAGAAGTACAAATGATTTTCATGCACGGGCGCTTGCTTCCGTTTTCGCGCTGTGCTATAATTGATTCACTTAATATTGCGTAATCAATTGCAAAGGAGAAGATACGATGGGTTACATGGATCTTTCCGCCGCTGCATGGCAGCAGGAATACGACAAGGTGTCCGCCGAATATGAGAGCTGGAAGGCCAAGGGGCTCAAGCTCAATATGGCGCGCGGCAAGCCGGGCAAAAAGCAGCTTGAGCTCTCCAACAGTCTGCTGACGGTGCTGAGCGATCCTGCCGACTGCATCGACGGCGGCGTGGACGCGCGCAACTACGGCGAGCTCAAGGGCCTTGCAAGCGCACGCGCGCTCTTTGCGGAACTTCTCGGCTGCAAGGACTCGCAGGTCTTCGTGGGCGGCAACGCAAGCCTTCAGCTCATGTACGACACCGTTTCCAAGGCCTACACCCACGGCCTTTTGCACAGCGAAAAGCCCTGGTGCAAAGAAGAGAGCATCAAGTGGCTCTGCCCCGCCCCGGGCTATGACCGCCACTTCAAGGTGACCGAGAGCTTCGGCTTTGAGCTCATCACCATCCCGATGACCGAAAACGGCCCCGACATGGACATTGTCGAAAACCTCATCAAGGACCCGAGCGTCAAGGGCATGTGGAACGTGCCGAAGTACTCGAACCCCGACGGCATCATCTACTCCGACGAGACCATCGAGCGCATCGCAAAGATGAAGCCTGCCGCGCCCGACTTCCTGCTCATGTGGGACAACGCCTACTGCATCCACGAGTTCGACGGCGAGTTCGTCCCGTTCAAGGATATTCTGAGCGAGTGCGAGAAGTACGGCAACGCCGACATGGTCTTCGAGTTCGCTTCCACGAGCAAGGTGACGCTCCCCGGCGCGGGCATTGCGTGCTTTGCGTGCAGCGAAGCCAACATGGAGTACATGACCAAGCTCATCGGCATTCAGGCCATCAGCTTCGACAAGATGAACCAGCTGCGCCACGTGAAGTTCCTGCAAAACAAGGAGCACACGCTCGCGCTAATGAAGGAGCACGCCAAGATCTTAAAGCCGAAGTTCGACATGGTCGTCGAAACGCTCGAGCGTGAGATCAAGCCGCTCGGCATTGCGAGCTGGCACACGCCCAAGGGCGGCTACTTTGTCTCCGTGAACACGGCCCCCGGCCTTGCCAAGCGTACGCTGGCGCTCGCCAAGGATGCGGGCGTCGTGATGACGAGCGCGGGCTCGACCTATCCGTATGGACACGACCCTCTTGACAGCAACATCCGCGTCGCCCCGTCGTTGCCCCCGGTCGAAGAGCTCGAGCAGGCGATGGCGGTCTTCTGCTGCTGCCTCAAGCTTGCCGCGCTGGAAAAGAGCAAGAAGTAAGGCATATTTGCATCAAAAAAGCGGACCGCAGTGCGGTCCGCTTTTTCTCATTTCGATTCACGTTTCTCTTTTCTTCTCTTCCCGCTTCATGCGCCATACGGCGAGTGAACGCACCAGAAGAACATTGATGAGCGCAAGGCGCGCGTAGCTGTAGACGACATTCAGAAGGAAGTACGGCGAAATGTTGCTGTAATTGCCGAGATCGTCGAGCAGCAGCGGCATGACGCCGTAGCTCATCAGAAGCGGCAGCGCGACAAGCGCGGCAAACCAGCCGGCAGCGAGCCATGTGATTTCTTTTTTCGTGGCACTCAGCTTGAGCGCGCGGTAGGAGCACACCGTCCAAACGATCATCAGGATCATGGCGGCGAACTGCACCCACGAGATCGCAAGGCGCGCATAGTTCATCTCCGGCGTCCAGAGGCGCGTCATGAAGATGGTCGTCCATGAAAGGCCGGTCGCGAAGCGGAGGTAGAGGTCAACGCAGGCATAGACCGCCCAACCGCACCAGAGACCGACACGGCTCTTCGCCGTAAGGCAGATAACGCCGCAGATGAAAAACGGCGCGCCGAAAAGAAGCCCCGAGAAAATACTGCCAAACAGCAGCAGGAACAAAAGCACGATGACCGCGCCGGTACACAGCAGAACCGTGCCGATGATGCTGCGGCTCTTATCCCGCGCGGGCACAGCCTGCGGCGCAAAGGACGAAGGATCGTTCTGCACTTCCGCCGCGGCAGGCTCGCTCTGCGGCGCGTCCTCGCCGCGCACGAGCGCATCGAGCGTCACGCCGAAGAGCTCAGAGAGCTTTAGAAGCTTTTCAAGCTCGGGCACGGATGCGTCCGTCTCCCATTTGGAAACGCTCTGGCGCGAAATATCCAATGCGTCGGCAAGGTCACCCTGCGACCAATTTCTCTGTGTGCGCAGGCGCACGATGTTCTCTCCCAGTGTCATGTGAGGGGTTCTCCTTTACAGAATTTCTGCGTTCAGCTTAGCAAAAAAGCGGCAAAAAGTCCACCAAGCGGGCTTGAAAACTTAGCAACCGACAGTTGCACCTCAAAAAAAGTGGGCGCGCTGCAAATGCAGTGCGCCCACTTTTTGAGTTTACATTTCGTAGTCCACGGCCACGCGGTCAGCGCGGATGGACTTGCAGATGTCGCTCACGGCGACATGGCGGGGATCGACCTTGTAGGCGTTCAGATCGTCCATGCTCTCAAACTCGGACACGAGCACGGCGTCGTAGTTGCCCTCGCCGATGTTTCTTGCGACCTCGCACTTTTTCAGCTGCGGGATCACGCCGTCGAGCGCGGCGAGCTTCGTGAGAAACTCGTCGGCCTTCTCCTCGGTGCCTTCACGGAACTTCCACATGACGATATGACGGATCATTTCTTCTCTCTCCTTTTTTATCTGTTGTTGTAGACCTCGATGGCCTTTTTGAGAATGTCCATGGCGCGCTCGATCTTGTGGCTTTCGATGACGTAAGCCATGCGAACCTCGTTTTTGCCCTTACCGGGCGTCCTATACATCGAGGCGCCGGGGGCGAACATCACGGTTTCGCCGTTGTCGTCGTACTCTTCAAGCAGCCATGTCTGGAACTTGTCGGCGTCGTCCACCGGCAGCGCGGCCATCACATAGAACGCGCCGCCCGGCACGTCGAACACGACGCCGGGGATCTCGCGCAGCTTGCGGCAGAGGGTGTCGCGGCGCTTTTTGTACTCCTCGCGCACAGCGTCAAAATACGCAGGGCCAACGCTGTACAGCGCCGTGCAGGCAACCTGATCGAGCGTTGCGACAGAAAGGCGCGTCTGGCAGTATTTCATCGCGTGGCTCATCAGTTCCCGGTTCTTGGAAATGAGGCAGCCCACACGCGCGCCGCAGGCGGAAAAGCGCTTGGACACGGTGTCGATGACGATGATGTTGTCACTTGCCCGCTCAGCAAATTCGCCAAACGACTGGAGCTTCTCCCCGCCGTAGACAAATTCGCGGTACGCCTCGTCGCCGATGAGGAACAGATCGTGCTTGACCGCAACGTCAACGAGCATCTCCATCTCCTCGTGGCTGAGCACAACGCCCGTCGGATTGCCGGGGTTCGTGATGATGATGGCACGGGTGTGCTCGTTGATCTGCGCTTCAATCTTTTCACGGTCGGCATAGCGGTAGCCCTCTTCCGGCGTAGTCGGAATGGGGCGAATGCTCGCGCCGCAGGTATACGCCATCGTCGTATAGTTGGGATAGAAGGGCTCAGGGATCAAAACCTCGTCGCCGTCGTCAAGAATGCACTGGAGCGCGATCTGAAGCGCCTCGCTGCCGCCGGCGGTGATATAGATCTCGTCAGCACTGAAGTGCATGTCGAGCTTTGCATAATACTGCCGGATCGCCTCGATCAGCTCGGGGATACCGGGTGATGGCGCATAGGCGAGGACGGACGGCTCAAATGCTTTGACTGCTTCGAAGAATGCCGGAGGCGTCTGAACGTCAGGCTGGCCGATATTCAGATGGTAGATGTTGACACCGCGTGCCTTGGCTGCCACCGCATAAGGGTGGAACTTACGCATGGGGGACAGGCCGCATTTTTCAACTTTACTGGAAAACTTCATGGAATGGTGTTCCTCCTTCTTCTTCGATCGCTTGCAAAAAGCTTACAGTCTATAAAATATTGAATTCCACTGCATGATATATTATAGTCTGCAGAAAAGCAAAAGACAACAAAAACATTTGCGCTTTAACCGCAATTTGCCGTTTCATCCTCCTGCATTGCAGGCAGTCTGCTCTCACCATAAACCCTGATGCCGTGCGCCTTGAGAAGCTCCGCCGTCACGCCGTCGCCGGATACAAGGCGGCGGGAAAACGTGCCGTCGTAAACAAGGCCGCAGCCGCAGCTCGGGCTTTTTTCCTTGAGTATAGCGGCCTTGCAGCCATTTTGCACGCACAGCGCGAGCGCCGCCTCCGCGCCGCGGCGGTAATTTTCTGTCACATCGCGGCCGCTCGCCATCACAACGCGCGCTCCCTGCCGCTCGCTGGGGTCGCGCGGCGTCGGCAGTCCGCCGAGCTGCTCGGGGCAGACGGGGATCAACTCATATCGCTCCGCCAGCGCAAGAACGCGCGCGTCTGCCTTGCTCTTGCCGTCGTAGCGGCAGGGTGTGCCGAGAAGGCACGCCGAAACAAGCACCTTATCCATGCCGCACCTCGATCTCTTCTCCGTTGAGCTTTGCCTCCGCGAGCGTTTCGCCCTCGTAGCGCAGCTTAAGGGAGAAAAATGGCACCTCCTCATCAAGCAGGCGCAGGAAGATCTTGTCCCCCTCCCATGCGGGCAGCGCCAGAAGATCCTTCTTTTTGATCCACGCAAGCTCTCCCTCGTCGCAGTCTTTGAGCGCGCCGTCAAAACCGTCGGCGGTAAAAAGGTGCATATATTCCGGCTCCCACCGGTCGGAAACAAAGGTCACGATGCCGCGGTAGCGGTAAGAGGTCAGCGTGAGTCCCGTTTCCTCCTTCGCCTCGCGCAGCGCGCACTCCTCTGGGCTCTCGCCGGATTCAAACTTGCCGCCGATGCCGATCCACTTGTCGCGATTGCAATCGTTTTCCTTTTTTGTGCGGTGCAGCATAAGATATTCCTCGCCCCGCTCCATATAAATGAGCGTCGTATTCAGGGCGCGATAGATGTTTTTTTCCATGATGTTCCCTCCCCGCAGGACTTTTTGTCAGTATAGAAGATGGCGGCAAAAATTGCAAGTCGTGGCTTCGCACAGAAAATTGTGTATTTTTTGAATTTAGGCTTGACTTTGGTCAGTTTTTTGATATAATGATTTTCGCTGTCGAGCATAATGATACGCAGCAGTATCGAAGTGGTCATAACGAGCACGACTGGAAATCGTGTGTACGTCAAAAGCGTACCGAGAGTTCGAATCTCTCCTGCTGCGCCATTAGCCTGAACCTTTAGTTTCTAAGGGTTCAGGCCTTTTTCTTTATGTTCTTGGGTAATCATTGCGACCTCTCCAAAAGCATTGAAAAAGGGCCTAATCGTGTATCTGCTTTTTCGAATCTTTTCTTGCGAATCGTGTATCGAGTATGCTAAACTGATTAGGGGGTAATGATTATGGCTAAACGAGAAAGACTTACCACAGCGAAGAAAACCGCAAGTAGAGAGGACAAGTTAAGGCGTTTAGGAAATAACTACCGCGAATACACAGGGGCAGAAGTCTCCGTTCAACACGCTTACCTAAAGTTCAAAATCAACCAAGAGGAACGAGGCAACAGTCCGCAGACGTTAGCTTTCTATGACCGCTTCTATAAGAAGTTCGTTAGCTTCATCAACGAAAGCCTTAATGACACACCTGAAAATTGTCCCATAGACATTATGACACAGGACGGCTTTCAGCTTTTCTTTATGAAGAGCCTAGGCGATGTGAGCCAACAGACAGTTAATTCCTATTTACGGGGCTACAGAGCTTTTGGAAACTTCTGCGAGGAAATAGGACTGCTCGATGGATTCAAATGCCCTATCAAGGAAGTAGAACCGCCGATGAAACAGGTCTATACCGATAAGGAATTGAAAAAGCTCCTTATCAAGCCTGATATTAGAGATTTTACGGACTTTAGAGACTTTGCTATAATCAATTTGCTTTTATCGACAGGGGCTAGAACAAATACCCTCTTAAATATCCAACTGAAAGATGTAGACCTAGAGAACGGTTATATCATTTTCAATACGACAAAGGCCCACAAGGTCGTTAGTGTAGGCCTAGAAAAGAAATGTAAAGATACCCTCACCGAATATATCTCCTATTGGAGATCAGGCGGAGACATTGAACCGACAGACTACCTGTTCTGTAATATCTATGGCGAGCAGTTGACGAGGGGCGGGCTTTCTACGACTATCGCACACTATAACAAACATCGGGGCGTAGAGAAAACAAGCATACACCTGTTTCGTCATACATTCGCAAAGAATTGGATAACAAGCGGGGGCGATATTATCTCCCTAGCCAAAGTATTGACACATAGCGATCTGGATATGGTAAAACATTATTCTAATCTCTACGGTGGAGATGTAAAGGCAGAGATAGAGGAACATTCTACGCTATCAAAGTTGAGAACATCTAGCGGACAAACTATAGCAACAAAAAGGAACAACACATAGAGAGATATAAGAAAGGGATAAGGCATAGAGCCTTATCCCTTTCTCTAATTAGAGGTCAAGAATAGAATCAATAAAGGACTTGTTCTTCTCTTTCTTTGCGTTGAGCTGGGGATAGAAACGGTCAGTAAAAAACTTACGAACCTTTGGAACATCAATGTCCGTGTAAGGCTGTCCGTTCAGCTTGTTGATATACTCTTTATGATTGTTGACATCGGCAACAATCTTTTTGAACCACGCCTTATCTTCTTCACTAGCAACCTGACGCATATATGCGAGCATAAAGGGTTTGGTAATTTCGGTCTTGCTTGTGGGCGTATCAGTTAAGGGATTAAGTGTTTTCTTTGCGGACGCCATAATAAATACCTCTTTCTTTGTTTTATTATTGGGGAACGCTATCTTTAGTATAGTCTTATAGGGGTTTACTGTCAACATAGAAAAGTATTGCTTTTGGGTATACCCTAACGACATATCCACACGTGCATTATAAATATGTCATTTAAGTCATAAAATATTTATTGACATATTTCAAATTATATGATATTCTATTGACATAGTAAAGAAATAGAAAGCAAAGATAGAGATAAGATATTCTGATTGAAAGGAATGTGCTAGAAATGAAGTTAGGTTATATCCGTGTTTCAACTGTAGAGCAGAATGAAGAACGACAGACTAGAGCATTGTTAGAGAAAGGTGTAGAGAAAGAAAATCTATTTATAGATAAACAGAGCGGAAAGAACGCAGAGAGAGCACAGTTAAAAGCCTTACTTGCCTTTTGCCGTAAAGGTGATGTAGTAATTACAGAAAGCATTAGCCGTATCGCTAGAAATACCAAAGACCTTTTAACAATCATCGAACAGCTTACCAATAAAGGCGTGGACTTCATCAGCCTGAAAGAAAGCATTGACACCTCTACCCCGCAAGGTAAGTTTATGCTAACCGTGTTCGGCGCTATGGCAGAGCTAGAGCGTGAAAGTATTCTAGAGCGCCAGAGAGAGGGCATAGCAATCGCAAAGGAGCAAGGACTATATCAGGGACGGCAGAAAATGAAGATTGATAGAGAACGCTTTGAAGCCGTTGTAAAGGAATGGAGAGCAGATCAGATAACGGCAGTCGAAGCAATGAAGCAGTTAGATATTAAGCCAAACACTTTCTATCGGAGAGTAAAGGAATGGGGGCTATGATACGGATTTAGAAGAAATCGGCTATTTCATCTTTATGGAAGGATAGAAAAAGGCGAGAGGTTAAATCCTCCCGCCTTTTCTTTACTGACATACCTCTTGATACTTTTCAACAAAATTGCCAGAGACAACAGAGATTAGATATTTGGTTGTCGTATATTTCGCATCTACAATAGCAAAAGCTGTAGTTTGATTGCTTTCCCCGCTCAATGCGGAAATAATCTCATCATATGATTAGCGCCTATTAGGAAAACACACTGTCAAAGGGGTTTGTAGCGGGGATTAGCCCGCTACTGCGGTATCTTCCGTAGTGTTGATTTCAATGTACTCGGCAATCTTGCAGAGCTCGTCAGCAAATTTGAATTTCACACTGATATTGCCGTTTTCATAGAC
>DPGF01000015.1:0-124 GCA_003522105.1 Oscillibacter sp. | reverse complement strand
GCCTTCATATCCCGGTATTCCTGCTGGGTGATTTCACCGTCTTTCCAGTCCTGATAAAGAGATTGCTTGTAGCGTGTTATCTTTGTCAGTTCCCGCTCTTTTGCAGCTATCAGATCGTCCAGTC
>DPGF01000093.1:21657-22348 GCA_003522105.1 Oscillibacter sp. | reverse complement strand
GTCTGCATCAGGAGCGCCATGGCGGTGTTGATGTCCTTACCGCGGATCAGGTCGCAGACGATCTGGACCTTGCGGGGAGAGATGCGGACATATCTCAGATACGCTTTAGCTTCCATGTTCTGCATTCTCCTTCCTTATTTCGTCTTGGTATGGCCGCGGAACGTGCGGGTGGGAGCGAACTCGCCCAGCTTGTGACCAACCATATCTTCCTGGATATAAACAGGAACGTGCTTGCGACCGTCGTGAACGGCGATCGTGTGACCGACGAAGGAGGGGAAGATGGTGGAGCTGCGGCTCCAGGTCTTGAGAACCTTCTTCTCACCGGTCTTGTTCATCTCTTCGACTCGCTTGATCAGCTCAGGGGCAACAAACGGGCCTTTTTTGATGCTTCTGCTCATTTTTACATTGCCTCCTTTTACTTATCGTTACGACGCTTGACGATGAACTTGTTCGTCGGGTTCTTCTTGGAACGGGTCTTGTAACCCATAGCCGGCTTGCCCCACGGGGTCATGGGACCGGGGTGACCGACAGGGCTCTTACCTTCACCACCGCCGTGGGGGTGGTCGTTCGGGTTCATAACGGAACCGCGGACGGTCGGACGGACGCCCATGTGGCGCTTGCGGCCGGCCTTACCGATGTGAACGTTCTCGTGATCGATGTTGCCGACCTGGCCGATGACGGCCATGCAGTT
>DPGF01000093.1:18967-21363 GCA_003522105.1 Oscillibacter sp. | reverse complement strand
CGGACGAGCTGAGCGCCCTTGCCGGGGTGCATCTCAATGTTGTGGATGACGGTACCGACAGGGATGTTGGCGATGGGCAGGCAGTTGCCCGGCTTAATGTCGGCGGAGGCGGAGGAGATGACCTTGTCACCAGCCTTCAGGCCGACAGGAGCGATGATGTAGCGCTTCTCGCCGTCCTCGTACTGAACGAGAGCGATGAACGCGCTGCGGTTGGGGTCGTACTCCAGGCGCAGGACAGTTGCGGGCATATCCATCTTGTCGCGCTTGAAGTCGATGATACGGTACTTCTGCTTGTTGCCGCCGCCGTGATGGCGGACGGTGATGCGGCCGTAGCTGTTGCGGCCGGCATGCTTCTTCTGAGACTCGACCAGGCTGCGCTCGGGCTTGGCCTTCTTATCGATCCCCTCGAAGGCGGACACAGTCATGTGACGGCGGGAGGGGGTAGTGGGCTTAAACGTCTTAATAGCCATTTCTCAAATCCTCCTTACACCATGCCCTCGAACAGCTCGATGGTCTTGGAATCCTCAGCGAGCTGCACATAGGCCTTCTTCCAGCTGCGGGTCTTGCCCAGGCGGCCGGCGCCGAGGCGCTTGGCCTTGCCGTTGACGTTGATCGTGTTGACCTTGGCGACCTTGACGCCGAAAGCGGCTTCAACAGCGTTTTTGATCTCCACCTTGCCGGCGTCCTTGGCGACTTCGAACACATACTTCTTGTTCGCAACGTCAGCCATGGAACGTTCGGTGATGATGGGACGAATAATGATGTCGTAAACGTTTGCCATTATGCGAACACCTCCTCGATGACTGCGAGGGCTTCCTTGTCGATCACAAGGGTCTTGGCGTTGAGCAGATCGTAGACGTTGATGAGCTTCGCGGGCGCGGTGGTGACACCGGGCAGGTTGCGAGCGCTCTTAACGACGATCTCGTTGACCTCGGGAGTGACGACAGCGGCCTTGCCGTCCGCCTTGACGGCGGTGAGGAAGCTGCGGAAGTCCTTGGTCTTGATAGCGTCGAGCGCGATCTTGTCGACAACGACGATCTCGCCCTGTGCCGCCTTGGCGGACAGCACGCTCTTGAGCGCAAGACGCTTGACCTTCTTATTCAGCACATAGCTGTAGCTGCGGGGCTTGGGGGCGAAGACGATACCGCCGTGCGTCCACTGGGGCGCGCGGGTGCTGCCCTGACGGGCGCGGCCGGTACCCTTCTGACGCCACGGCTTTCTGCCGCCGCCGGAAACCTCAGCGCGGGTCAGAGCGCTCTGCGTGCCCTGACGGCAGTTGGCGAGATGATTTTTGACGACTTCATGAACAACGCTCATGTTCGGCTCGATACCGAAGATTGCGTCGTTCAGCTCGACAGTACCGACTTCAGCGCCGGTCATGCTGACAACCTTAATCGTAGACATTTCTCAAGCACTCCTTTCCTTACATATTTCTGGCGGAAGCCTTCTGCGGGTTGCGGCCGGAAGCCTTCTGCGGGTTCTTGCTGATGTCGGCACCAGCCTGCTTGATCTTGTGGACCTTGACGGTGGTCTTCACGGTGACGAGGCTGCCCTTCGGGCCGGGAACCGCGCCGCGGACGACGAGCATGTTGAGCTCGGGGTCGACCTTGACGACCTCAAGGTTCTGGATGGTAACAGTCTCCACACCGTACTGACCGGGGCCGATCTTGCCCTTGAAGATACGGCTGGGGTCGGTGGTGGAACCCATGGAACCGGCGTGACGATGGACAGGGCCGCCGCCGTGGGTCATACGACCGCGGCTGGCGTTCCAGCGCTTGATAACGCCGGTGTAGCCGTGACCCTTGCTCGTGCCGGTCACGTCGACGAAGTCGCCGGACTGGAAGGTATCAGCCTTGATGATGGCGCCGAGCTCCAGCTCGGAAGCGTTGTCAAGATTGAACTCACGCAGGTACTTCTTGGGGGAAACGCCAGCCTTGTTCAGGTGGCCGAGTTCGGGCTTGGAGAGCTTCGCTTCGCGAATGTCCTCATAGCCAAGCTGGACAGCCTCATAACCGTCTTTCTCGTTGGTCTTCTTCTGAGTGACCACGCAGGGGCCGGCCTCGATAACGGTGACCGGAATGACGTGGCCCTTTTCGTCGAAGATCTGAGACATGCCAACTTTTCTGCCGATGATTGCTTTCATGTATGATCCTCCTGTAAAGGTTATTGGTCGGCTTAGTTAGCGGCAACTCCCGCCATTGCTCTGCCGACTTGACCCCGCTTATCTCACGCAAGTCGATAAGCTTTTGGGTAGAGCAACAATTTAATAGGTGTGCTGGGGATTAGAGCTTGATCTCGATCTCAACGCCGGCAGGAAGCTCAAGGCCCATCAGAGCCTCAACCGTCTTGGGGGTGGAGTTGGTGATGTCGATCAGACGCTTGTGGGTGCGGCGCTC
>DPGF01000093.1:0-18761 GCA_003522105.1 Oscillibacter sp. | reverse complement strand
TCAAACTGCTCACGGCTGTCCTTATACTTATGAACAGCGCGCAGGATGGTGACGACTTCCTTCTTGGTGGGCAGAGGGATGGGGCCAGAGACGGTAGCGCCGGTGCGCTTGGCGGTCTCGACGATCTTCTCTGCGCTCTGGTCGATGACCTGGTGGTCATAGGCCTTGAGACGAATGCGGATCATTTCTTTTGCCATTTTGGTTTCTCCTTCATTTTGTACGGTATTCTTGCATTGTCGAAGCCGTACGGTGAGAGTTTTTCCTGTACGCTTATCCGTGCGTATCATTCCGGCTCATAGAAAAACCGGCACGAATAAACGGCCGGTCTACACATGGCGCAGCGATCTACGCAACGTACAGATATTCTCTCAGCCGCCCGATGTTCGGACATACTCCCCGAAAGTTACCTCAGAACTCTGAGCAATCTCCCGGTTCATCGCAATATCGCGCAAATAGGGCAGGATGCGCCCAATCGCGGACTTGCATATAGTACCAAAACTAATTGCACATGTCAAGACAATTTTTAAATTTTTTCGAGAAATTTTTTCATCGGCGCAAAGGCTCTCCAAATCAGACAATTTCGCCCACAGCACGCGGTATATTCTCCCTCTCCCACTGATATATTTAAGGGCAAAGGAGTTGATTGGCATGGCAATGGCTTACCTTTGGACGGGAATGGTGGTTGTATCTCTTTTCTTCGGCGCTTGGACGGGAAATTGGGACGCGCTCGGCACCGCCGCGCTTGAGGGGGCGCAGAGTGCGGTCGAACTGTGCTTTGCGATGTGCGGCGTGATGTGTCTCTGGACAGGGCTGATGGAAGTGATGAACCAGTGTGCGCTCACTGACCGCCTTGCCGCCCTGTTCCGCCCGCTGCTCAAAAGGCTTTTGCCGCGCTCGAGCCGTGACAGCGAAACGCTCGCCGCCGTTTCCGCCAACCTCTCGGCCGATCTTCTCGGCCTTGGCAACGCAGCAACGCCGCTCGGCATCCGCGCGGCCCGCCGCATGAGCCGCGGCTGCGGCGGCAGAGCGTCAGACGAACTGTGTTTGTTCGTGGTGCTCAACACAGCGTCCCTTCAGCTCCTGCCCACCACGCTCGCAGGCGTTCGCTCTTCGCTCGGCAGCCGCGACCCGTTTGACATCCTGCCCGCCGTATGGCTCACATCGCTCCTCTCCGTCCTCACAGGACTACTCGCTGCAAAGCTGCTTTCCCGCTTCTGGATGGATTAGCTTATGCCGCTCTCTACGCTGATCGTGCCGGTACTGCTCGCCTTCACCGCCTGCTTCGCCGCGCGCAAGCGCGTCGACGTCTACGCTGCGCTCACCAAGGGCGCAGAGGAGGGGCTTGCCGTGCTGCTGCACATTTTACCCACGCTCATCGCGCTCTTGAGCGCCATTTATATGCTGCGTGCTTCCGGCGCAACGGAAGCGCTCGGCGCGTTTCTCGCCCCCGCGCTCGATGCGCTCGGCATTCCTGCCGAAACCGCGCCGCTGCTGTTTATCCGCCCCATCTCCGGCAGCGGCGCGCTGGCCGTCGGATCGGAGATCATGCGCACGCATGGCGTGGATTCCTATATTGGCCGCGTGGCGGCGGTCATGCTCGGCTCGAGCGAAACGACATTTTACACTGTTGCCGTCTATTACGGCGCGGCAGGAATCACCAAAACGCGCTACACCATTCCCGCCGCCCTTTGCGCCGACGCAGCGATGTTCCTCTCTTCGGCATTTTTTGTGCGCCTGTTCTTCGGCGCGTAAAAAAGAGGACTGCCGCCTGGCAGTCCTCTTTCCTATTCCTCTTCCGTTCGCACGCGGACGCGCAGGGCGCACTCGCCCCTCTGCCCGCCGATGTTGATCGCGTAGCGCAGGGCAAGCATACCGCCGGTCTCTTCAATTTTCCATTTGACCGACTCTGCCTTCACCGAGATCGGCAAGGTTCCGTAGGGTACGGCATAGAATGAGGTGTGCTCCTCCCCTGCCTCAAACACCATCTCGCTCGTCACCTCGCCCGTGCGCGTCAGAATCACGCAGTCCGGTGCAAGCGCAAGACGCGTCGCCGTGGTCACTCTGCCGGTCTCATCTGCCTCTTCGTAGCGCAGGAGATAGCCGTCTTTCGTTGTCTCCATCGTGCCGCGCACGCGCAGCTCGGAGCTGTCGGCGCTCATGCCTTCATATTTCTGCTCGCCGTGTACGGTGAGCCAAACGAGTTTTTTCATACTGTCCTCTCTTATCCTGTTTTTGTCATCATACTACGGCGCAGGAAAAGGCACAAGGCGCATTTTTAATTTTTGTGTGTTTCCCTGTTTTTGCTATGGCAAAACACAGCGGTGCGTGCTATAATCTCTGCTAAGCAGATTTCAGGAGCTTCAGAAGGAGGCATCACTATGAAAATTGATCTGACGGAAAAGCAATTCCGCCGTCTTCTCGATCTGGTCTATGTTGGCAACTGGGTGATGAACTCCACCCGCGGCGATGACCGCATTCAAGAATACGACGATGTGGAAAGCGCCGTTTTTGCCCACTGCCTCTCCCACGGCATGGTGCCTCTGGTCGAGGCCTACCAGGGGGAGCTGATCCCCTCGCGTGCCTTTGCCGAGGGCGGCATCCACGAGGCCATCATGGCCTACGAGGACACCATGTTCTTCGAGATCCTCGCTCAGGAGCTTGCCCTGCGCGATATGGACAGCGACGCGCCCACGCCTGAAAATGTTGACGAGCTGCGCGAACGCATGGACACCTACTTAGGCGAATTTGAGCAGCACGGCACCGACAACATCACCGTCGAAATGTAAAAAAGAGTCCGCTTCTGTGAAGCGGATTCTTTTTTGTCATCATGTTTTAATGCCCATGCTCTCCCACTTGCCGCTGCGGTAGCGCAAGATGAACACTGCGCCGCGCACGAGCCAGTCAAGGATCGCATGCGCAAACCACACGCCGACCACACCGTAGCCGAGATACCGTCCCAGCACATACGCAAGCAGCACACGCACGAGCCACATCGTCGTCATGCTGGCGAGCATCGTGAACTGAGCGTCGCCCGCCGCGCGCAGGAACGACGGGATCGTGAAAGCAGGGATCCAGAGGAAAATGGACGAAATGCCGTGGATCAACGAAACCGTGACCGCAAGCTTTTCCGCCTCGGGCGAGACATTGTAAACGCGCATGATGAGCGGCAGCAATGCGATGATCGTCAGGTTGACGACTGCCATGATGCCGTAGGTCCACTTGACGATCTTCTTCATGTAGGCGCGCGCCTGATCGAACTCGCCCGCGCCGACACACTGACTCACCACCGCGGCCAAGCCGAGGTTGATTGCCGAGCCGGAAAAGCAGTTGAAGTTGGCGATGGTGTTGCCGATGGCGTTGGCAACCATTGCCGCCGTGCCGAAGGTCGAGATGAGGCTGAAAAGCACCAGCCGTCCCAGATGGAACATGCCGTTTTCGACGCCGCTCGGCACACCGATGTAGAAGATGTTCTTCATCAGGCGCATGTCCAGACGGAATGCGCGCACATTGGAGAGGTGCAGCGTCAGCTTGTCGTTGAAGAGCATGCCGAGGATCACCGCCGCCGCAACCGTGCGGGACACGAGCGTCGGGATCGCAACGCCCGCCACGTCCATGCCGAAACCGAAGATCAGAATGGCGTTGCCCGCCACATTGATGCCGTTCATCAGCAGCGAGACCTTGAGAGAAATGTCGCTTCTGCCCATCGTGCGCCAGAGCGCCGCGCCGCCGTTATAGAGCGCAATGCCGGGAATGGACGCCATTACATATAAATAATAGGTATTCGTCGCCGCCATGACGTCTGGCTCGATGTGGCCGAACATCACCGTCAGGACCTGCGCGCGAAACAGATACAGCAGCGCCACAAAGAACACCGACACCGCGGCCAGCAGCGCAATGAGCTGCTGGCCTGCATGGCAGGCGTCCTCTTTCTGCTGCTGCCCGATGTACTGTCCCGCGACAGCCGCGCCGCCGGTCGCCATGGCAGAGAAAATATAGATCATCAGGTTGCTGATCGAATCGACCAGCGACACCGCGCTGATCGCCGCGTCACCGACGGTCGCCACCATCAGCGAGTCGGCAAGGCCCACCGTGATCGCCAAAAACTGCTCGAGCAGCAGCGGCCACATCAAGGCAACAAGCTGACGGTTTGTAAATAATACGGTTTGCTCCCCGCGAAGAGAGACTGCTTTATCTGCCATGGATCGTTCTCCTTTTCGTTACGCGCGCTGTATCATATCCCCTTGCGCCCGTTTTGTCAACTTTTGTCAAACCTCCGACAGGTAAGGTAAAAGCGCTTCGCGCCATGCGCGCAGGAGCTTATCCTGCGTCCAGCGCGCGTTTGCAGGCGAGGTAGACGGCAGCTTGGCCGCTTCGCGCCCCGTCATCGCGCGGCAGTATTTATTGTAGCTTGCGTACGATGTGCCGCCGTTGCAGAAAATGGCCTGAATATCCGCCGTCTCCAGAATGACGCGCAGATCGTTCGGCACAACGTTCGTGATGCTCGCATCTGACGAGCCCGCGATCTCGCACGAGCCGATGGTATCCCACAGGGCAATGCCATGCCGCAGAACGAGAGAGCGCTTGTCCTCGACCGTTTTTGGCGCTGCCTCGCCCAGAACGGCGGCAAGTGTCGGCCAAAAGCGATTTTGCGGATGCGCGTAAAAAAATGCCGCCTCGCGCGACTTGACCGATGGAAACGAGCCAAGGATCAGCACGCGGGAACTTTTATCGTACAGCGGCGGGATATTGTGGAGTTGTGTCGCCTTTTCCATCTGCCCGCTCCTTTTTTCTTTTTTCTTATTCTAACACAGGAAAGCAGAATCGCCAAGTGCCGTTTCGCGCCGCCGCGCCCGTTTCCCCGCGAAAACAGGTTGGCTTTTTTCAAAAGTCATGCTATGATGAAGTAAATACACCTTTAGTATAGAGTTATGCCCCGCGCCGCCCCGCAGGCACGGTCAGTCTGAGAAAGGACATCTATGGAAAAAGAAGACAATCGCATTCTGCTGCTCGAAAAAGGCAAACGCAAGCTGATCCAGATCGTATTCGGCCGCACCGGAATCATCATTGTGTCGCTGATCGTCCAGATCCTGTTTCTGTTTGCCGGCTTCCGCTATCTGGAGGGCTTCCTCCCCTATTTCTGGGGCGGCAGCTCGCTGCTTTCCGCCGCGGTCGTGCTGTTCCTCTTCGGAAACGACGACAACCCGACCATCAAGCTCACGTGGTTTTTCATTCTCGCCATTTTGCCCGTCTTTGGTTTGATCCTGTATATCTACATCAAAACCGACCTTGGCCACCGGCTGATGATCCGCCGCTACAACGACATTCTGGCGCAGACGGAAGACCTCGCCCCCTGTGCTGACGCTTGCCCGAGCGAAGAGCTGCCGGAAGGGCTTCGGAATCTTGCCACCTATCTCAATTCCTGCGGCTTTCCCTGCTACCGGAACACCGAGGCGGAGTATTTTCCGCTCGGCGACGACGCATTCGACGTGATGCTCGATGAGCTGCAAAAGGCCGAGCATTTCATCTTCCTTGAGTATTTCATCGTTAAGGAGGGTTACATGTGGGGCCGCGTGCTGGAAATTCTGAAAGAAAAGGTCAACGCCGGCGTGGAGGTTCGCGTCATGTACGACGGCACCTGCGCCGTGGCGCTGCTGCCCTACAACTATCCCAAAAAGCTCCAGAAGCTCGGCATCGCCTGCAAGATGTTCGCCCCGCTGCGCCCGTTCGTCTCCACGCACTACAACTACCGCGACCACCGCAAGATCATGGTCATCGACGGCAAGGTCGGCTTCACAGGCGGCATCAACCTCTCCGACGAGTACATCAACCTCTCCTCGCGCTACGGCCACTGGAAGGACACAGCCATCGCCCTGCGCGGCGACGCCGTGCGCAGCCTGACGCTGATGTTTTTGCAGATGTGGGACATCAGTTCCCTTCACTTCGCGCCGGAAAGCTACCGGCAGTATCTCGATATTGCGCAGCCGCCGCGCGAAAAGGCACCGGGTTATGTCATTCCCTACGGCGACAGTCCGCTCGACCGTAACCTCGTCGGCGAAATGGTGTATCTGGACATCATCAACCGCGCCAACCGCTACGTGCACATCATGACGCCGTATCTCATCATGGACAACGAGATGGTCACGGCGCTGACCTACGCCGCGCGCCGCGGCGTGGAGGTGCAACTCATTCTGCCCCATGTGCCTGATAAAGAGATCGCTTTCTCGCTCGCGCACACCTATTACCGCCGCCTTTTGGAAAACGGCGTGCAGATCTACGAGTATGAGCCGGGTTTTGTGCATGCCAAGGTCTTTGTCAGCGACGACCGCAAGGCCGTCGTCGGCACGATCAACCTCGACTATCGCAGCCTGTACCACCATTTCGAGTGCGCCTCCTACCTCTACGAGGCGCCGGAGATCGCCAACATCGAGCGCGATTTTCAGCAAACGCTCACACACTGCGTCCGCGCGGACTACGAACTGCTCAAAAACGATCCTTTCCTGCGTAAGCTCATCGGCCCGGCCATGCGCATCATTGCCCCGCTGCTGTAAGCGAAGCAGCCGAAAACCACGTGCCGCGGCACGTGGTTTTTCCTTTTATCACACGAAAAGCAGCCGCCATGATCCGGATACAGCGCGCTTCCGCAGATGCTTTATTTGACTTGAGAGAACTTCTACTGCACCTTGAACCCCTGACCGTGCACCTCGGTCGAGTCGGTGACGAAGGTAAAAGCGCCCGGATCGGTCTCTTTGATGATCCGCAGAATCTGCGCAAGGCTGTTGCGGCGGGCAACGGTGATAACGATCTGCTTGTCGCCGCGCGCATAGCCGCCCTGCGCCTTCACGATCGTCGTGCCGCGGTCGGCGCGTTCCGTAACTGCGCGCGAGACCTCGTCGCCGTGCTCCGTCACGGTGTAGATGACCTTGGCATAGTCCACGCCCTGCGCGATGGCATCGACGATCTTCGAAACAATGAAAATTGCGATCGCTGAATACAGGGCGACCTCAATATCCTTAAAGACGATGACCGCAAAGGTGACGACCGAGATGTCGATGCAGAGCATCAGCATTCCCGTGCGCAGATTCGGAAAGATCCTTCGCAGCAGCAGTGCCAGAAGATCTGTTCCGCCGGTGCTGATCCCTCTTTGCAGCAGCAGTCCCGCGCCGAGGCCCGTGAACGTGCCGCCCGCGATCGCCGCGAGCAGAGGATTATTGGAGTAGGCCGGCAGCAGCAGTCCGAAAATATCTACCAGCACGGCAACGGAACCCGTGGCCGCAAGCGTCATGACAAGCGCACGGCGCTTGAATCTGCGCCATGCTGCAAGCAGCAGCGGCGTATTCAGCATGACCATCCACACGCCCACGCTGATGGGCGGGAACACCTCTGCCAGCGCCGTGGAAAGACCGGCTACGCCGCCCGGCGCAATATCGTTCGGCACATTGAATACCGCGATCGCCGCCGAGATGAGCGGGCAGGCAAACAGAACCGTCAGCACGTCCAACAGGACGTCCCGTTTTTTCTGCTGCTGTGCTGTCAGCTTTGCTCTCTTCATCATCACATCGTACCATTTCCTTTTTTATTCCGCGCCACGCAACGCGCAGTACAACATTTTAACTATAAGGGGTTTGCTCCGTTTTCGCAAGTGATGCGTAAGAATTCGGCGGTATGATTGAAAAGCAGAGGAAGAAATTCGGCAAAAATTACAAACCACCGGATCAGAGAACATCTGATTCGGTGGTTTGTCCGCAGGCTGTAAAATCTTCCAACGCCGCCTTTGGATAAATTGGCGGCTTTTCCAAAGACTAAGTGCAGTTTATCGAGTATAAAAGGAGTTTTGATAGATGAAAGCAACCGGAATTGTCAGACGGATCGACGACCTCGGCCGTGTTGTCATCCCCAAGGAGATCCGCCGCACCATGCGTATCCGCGAGGGCGACCCGTTGCAGATGACATTGGCACGGTGGGAGAGGTGTTGCTTTGCAATGTTGGCCTTAGCAAAACGAAACGGCTTCTGACCGTACATACTTCCTGCTGTTCCGTCAGGTTGCTGCTCCAAAGGCAATGTGCGTCCGCTCAATTCATCAAGGCAGACTGGGTGAAATCAAAAAACCTTTTCTGCCAGCAGAATGATCGCAGGCAGGGTAACCAGCGAAAACAGAGTGCTGAGACAAACGGTTTCCACTGCATACACGTAGTCCTTCCCCAATTTCTGTGCATAGACGGCTACGTTGGCACCGATCGGAGCACTGGCCGCCAACAGCAGCGCCAGCTTAATATCAGCAGAAACCCCGGGCACTACCGCAAGCACTCCCATTGTCAGCAGCGGGATCAGCAGCAGACGCACGGCGGACACCGCATAGGTAGACGCCTTTCCGAAAAGCGCGCGAAGATTCGTCTGTGCCAGATAGAATCCAAGAATGATCATGGCGACAGGGCCGTTCATTGCGCTGATGGACGCCACGCACCGGGAGACGAACTGCGGCGGGCGCAGGCCGGTCAAAAATGCCGCAATTCCCACAAGAAGCGCGATCACCAGCGGGTTTTTCAGGATCGTCTGAACGGACAGTTTTCCCCTTTTTCCGGAAAGAACGCTCTGGCCGTAAAACCACTGGAGAATGTTCAGAAAAGCGATCAAACCTGCCACATAAAAGACGCATTCCTGACCCAGAATGGAGGTGATCAGGGGCAATCCCATAAAGCCGGCGTTAGAAAAGGCTCCGCCGAAGTTGTCGATCGGACGTTTGCGGAACAACAGTGCCGAGACCGCCATCGACAGCAACAGGATCAAAAAGCCCCACAGAAATGATGCTCCAAGGGCCGCCGCCTTTTCTGCCGTTCGCTCCGTAAAGAAGGATTGAAGAATTGCACATGGCAACACCAGATAGATAAGGGTATGAGCAAAGCCAACGCTCCCCTCTTTGCTCACCAGCTTGCTGCGAAAGAGGCAAAAGCCGGCCGCCATATAAAGGAACATCGTCAGAATCTGCTGGAAAATTGTCATTGCGTTTTGCATGTCAGTGTCACCATTTCGTTATTGTAATTGCTCTAAAACCTGCTTCAAAAACTCTTCAAAGCGGATAGAAGAAGAAATGCTCAGTCTCTCTTTCGGAGAGTGGTAATCAAGGCGCGTCGGGCCCATAGCCACTGCGTCCAGCCCTTCAATGGCCTCATAGAAGATGCCGATCTCGTTGCCTGCATGCGCAACCTCCACGTTCATCTCCTTCTGCTCTCTTTGCCGATAGACTTCCAATACGCGTTCGCGCAGCGAGGAGTCAGGCTGATAGAGCCAGGAATGATAGCTGCTGTGCATGCTGATCGTCCCGCCCAGAAGCCGGGCCAGCGTTTCGTACTGGTCGATGATGCACTGGCGCGTGGAACGATAGCTCCCCCGCATTTCCGTAACCAGGTGTACCTGATTTTCAAGAAGCTGAAGGATACCCAGATTGCAGGAACTCTCCACCGTACCGAGAGGCAGCGCGTTCATAGCATAGATGCCATTCGGAACGAGGCAGAGCAAGTCGCAGAGTCGATCCAGCGACGCGCGCTCCAGGGAGCGCCGCTCCTGCCGCTCCACCGCCGTGCAGTTCAAGCAGAGATCCGGAATGGACGAGCATTCCAATGCAACGCTCTGCTCAAAAGCTTTCATTGAGTCCTGCAGAGGCCGCAACATGCCTTCCGGCAGACGGACCAGCATGGTAGCCTCTCTTGGAATGGCAAGCCGGGAATTGCCGCTTTGCATATCCACCAGACCGAGATCCTTAAATTCTGCGGCCAGCGTGCGCAGCAGCCGTCCCAACAGCAGCAGCGCGTTGTTGCGGCCCTTGGCAATATCCGCTCCCGAGTGGCCGCCCTTCAGTCCGCTGACGGTGATGCGGAAGCATTCGCCGTCTGGCTCGTCTGCCACGCGGGCAATGGGCAGATCCAGTTCGATTGCCGCGCCGCCACAAGAACCTGCCAACAGCTTCTGATCCGGACTGACGTCCAAATTGATCATACGCCGGCCGCTCAGTTTTGTAAAATCCAGATGATAGGCACCGCCCATATCCGTCTCTTCGCGGGTCGTTAAGATCGCCTCGATGGGCGGGTGGGAGTAATCGTCCGCTTCCAGCATCGCCAGAATCAGGGCCACGCCGATACCGCAGTCGGCGCCCAACGTGGTTCCTGCCGCAGAGGAGATCCAATCCCCCTCCACCTTCCATGGAATGGGGTCCTGCGAAAAGTCAAACTCGCCCCCCGGCTCTTTGTCACAAACCATATCGAGGTGTGCCTGCAGCATAACGGGCGCCGCAGACTGCCGATCCGGAGAGGCCGGTTTTTTAATGATGAGATTCATGCTCTCATCTTGATAGGCCTCCAGCCCCAGTTCCTGCGCCCAGTGGAGCAGATGGGTGCTGAGTCGCTCCTCGTCGTGGCTTCCGTGCGGAATCTGGCACAGCTGGTAGAAGTGATAAAGCGTACGATTTTTCAAAAGCTGATCATTCATATTCATTTTATTCTCTTTCTCAGAACGGGCCCCAGTTCAGCAGCTGGGCCAGCATAACAGCGCCAATGGCGATCACTTCCATCACCAGGAAGATCTTGAGGATAAACTTGACCCACTGGACATAGTTGATGCGGGCAATACCAAGGCCGATCATCAGCGTGCCGCAGGTGACCCACAGCATGTTGGAAAGGCCGTCGCCCAGCTGGAACGCCAGCACCGCCACCTGCTGATTGACACCAAGAATCTGCGCAAGGGGAGACATGATGGGCATGGTGACAGCCGCCTGCGTCGAGCCGGAGTTCACAAAGAAGTTGATCAGGGTCTGCACGACGACCATGCCACCGGCAGAAACGATGGTAGGAAGATGCGTGAGCGGCAGGGACAGGTAGTAGACAATGCTGTCCAGGATCGACGCGGAATTAAGAATGTAGGTAATGGCCATGGCAAAGCCGATGATCAGGCAGGGGATCGCCATATCCTTTGCACCCTTGCTGAAAGCGGTAAAGATGCGGTTCAGCCCGTATCCGTTGAGCAGGCCCGCCAGCAGGCCGATCACGAGGAAGATCGTGGAGATCTCGGACAGATAGAAACCCTTCACCACAGCACCCCAGATGAGGAAGGCAAGGCCAAGGATAAACACCACCCAAACGCGGATGTGGCCGGCGGTCATGGGCACATCGTGAGAATTGCTATTCTTAAACTCATCGGGAACAATGGGGCTGAGGCTCTTGGACGGATCCTTATGCACGCGCTTTGCATAGCGCACCATGTAAATCAGTGCCACAACGTAAAGCACCAGGCTCAGGCCGATGCGATAGCCCATGCCGGAGGGATAAGGCAGACCCGCGATAGACTGGGCGACCGCCAGGTTAAACGGGTTCAGGAATCCGGAGCCGTAGCCGATCGCGTAGCCCAAAATCATGCTACCGATGGCTGTTACCGTATCAAATCCCAACGACACCATCAGCACGGTGATAAACGGGGCAAATGCCATCATTTCCTGCCCCATGCCGAAGGAGGAGGAGCAGAACATGAAGAAGAACATCACGCCGGCAATGATGACGCTCCGACTGCGGTCGCTACCGAACTTCTTCACAAGCATGCTCAGCGCAGACTCAATCGCACCGGTGGAAGAAATCACACCCAGCGAGCCGCCGATGAGCAGCAGGAAGGAGATGATGGACGAAGCGCTCTTCAGGCCCGCGTCAAAGGACATCAGCACCGTAACGGGCGTTGCGGGATTGGACTCGATCGTCTGATACGTACCGGGCACGACCATCATTCGTCCCGTCTCATCGGCCACGCGTTCAAACTGACCGGCGGGGATAATATACGTCAGCAGCGAAACAACAATGACCAGTGCAAATAACAATGTCAAGGGGTTCAGGTCGTTAAAAAACTCTGTAAATTTCTTTCTTTTGTGCTCCATCTGATTTTCCTCCAAATCTAATTTTTTGTGGTTCCTTTCAGGATCTGTCTGGTTTGAAATCGGACATACCGATTCCAAAGCGTCGTAATGTTGAATAAATCTTTGTATCTCACTCCCCTTGAATTTGTTACTTTTTTGTGAACCTCATTATAGCTTGCAAATATTTGCTTGTAAATTATATAATAAATATGTTATTCATATTAGTAAGATATAGATTGAAGGAGAGCTTATGGATCTCAAACAGTTGGAATACTTCATTGCCATCGCAGAGGAGGGAAAGATCACATTGGCCGCGCAGCGCCTGCATATCGCCCAGCCCCCGCTCAGCCAGCAGCTCCAGAAATTAGAGGCAGAACTGGGTGTCACCCTCTTTGAGCGCAACTCCCGCCGCCTGCAGATCACAGATGCGGGAAAGATCTTTCTGGAGCGCGCCAGACAGATCATCGACCTGTCGCACACGGCCAAGCAGGAGATTGCCGACTATACCAAGGGCTTTCAGGGCAACGTTCTGCTGGGGATCACCCCCACTGCGGTTCCTTTTGTTCTGGCCGAAAAGATGCAGGAATTTCATGCGCTTTACCCCAATATCAGCTTCGAGGCGTACGAGGGAAACACTGACTATATTCTGGATCTGGTGCAAAAAGGGATTGTGGACATCGGCATCGTTCGTTCTCCCATTCAGCACTCCGCATTATGTCAGCTGGAAAAAAACGTTGAGCCTATGGTAGCCGTCATGCTGCCAGAATTCAACTGGTCAGATTCCAAGGATTGCTCCATTGAGGAACTGGACGGAAAAAATGTGATTCTCTACCGCCGCTATGAATCACTCGTGCTGGACACCTTTGCCGCACACAAGATCATTCCGAGCATTGCCGGAAAATGTGACCGATCCTACACAGCCGTCTGCTGCGCTGAGGGCGGATTGGGGATCGCGGTACTGCCCGCGGGCGCGATCCGCATGGTTTCCAAGCAAATGGTGTTCAAAACCATTACCAGCGAGGCTCTGTATACAAAAACGATCGCTGTCCGCCAGCCGGACCGACATCTGTCCAAATCAGCGCAGGCATTCTGGGAGTACTTTGCAGAGATCTAATACTTGTCCCCTCAAAAGAGCAGTATCTTCAGTTGGCTTGCAATTTGCTTTAGCCGGTAAAATCAGATTCGGGGACAACGGCGGGCGCAGCACACGCAGTTTTGTTGTCGAATCCCGCAGATTTTCAACGTTAATTAAACTGTAGGTGAGTATAATGAGCGCATCTGGAAACCACGCAGATACATTCATAAGGAAGAACAAAATGAAACAAGGGCTCGAAGAATTTGACCTGATTTTATAAATCTATAAAGAAGCATAAATGCCCGTAAATCCTTACGGGAACAAGCTTTTTCAAATTTCAAGGGGCATAAAACTTCACGCTGTTTCATAAAGCTGCACACCAAAATGGTGCAGTCGTGGTACAGTAGATCGAAGCGCCGAGAAAAGCCCCTATGCAAAGGTAATTATACTATGACGGTAAAAAGCGAAAGCGGATGTCCGAGGGAAAGGCCTCAGACATCCGCTTTCTTTTTTATAGATATTCTTTTTCCCTCTTCGCGGCAAGGCAAATGGAATCCGTGAAATATTTGCCGATTTGGAAGCCAAGTTGCACGAAATCGTGTGCCGCGAAACTGCGAACACGGAACGCTGTTCAGGAAAGAATCTTACGACATCCTGAAACAACTCTATTCTCAGGTTTCGGAGCGAAAGGAATCTGAACTGCTCAACTCCACGCTGGAATACATGGATCGGCGCGCGGGAGAAACTGCGAGCCTGTGTATGCGTGATCTTGTTTTTATCAACTGGCGAACAGGAGAGCCAGCGAAGAGCAGTTCCTATGATACCCACCTTTACAAGCCATGCGACGAAGCAGGAATTGAAAAATTCTGTATGCGCGCTTTGCGCCACACCTATGCAACGCGTGCAATCAAAACGGGATGCAGCCCAAAGTGCTGCAAAAGCTGCTCGGTCATGCCAGCATCAAAACAACAATGGATCGCTACTACTGTGCCGCAGGTATCGCGATCGGTGTCTGCGTTTACAACCTCAAGCAGCCGTACAACGTTTCTTCCAGCTTGTATCCCCTTCTGGGTAAGCGCGCAAACGGAGCATTCGGTTCTGTTATTGACCTGCTCTGCGTGTTCGGCATTGCAGGCAGCGAAGCAGGTGGCCGCGCATAAGTAGCAAAAAAGATGAGGAAAATAAAGGCATAAAGGAGGCGGTTCTATTTGGAAATGAACGTCAGGGACGATCAGAAGCTTGTTGAAATCTGGCTGACGAATGCAGAAAAAATTGACCCCGTCCTGCGGGAGGGGCTAAAGGAGATTTACGCCAAGTATAAGACGAAGAAATACATGGTCGCCGTGTTCGAGTCCGGCAAGGGCAATCTTTATGAGAACACGCGGGATCTGCTGCTCTTCAACCGCCGCCGCAGCGCCGAAAAGGCCGTGCAGCAGGCGAAAAAGCAGCGCGCCGTGGGCATAGAGCGATGAACCCCGGGCGGAAGAGAGAAATCTCTTCCGCCCTTTTCTTTTTTGCCCTTGCAAAGCTTGAAAACATCATGTACAATATTATCTAAAACAACGTGTTTATCAAAAGATATGTGTGGTTCATGCTTGCCGCCAGAGAAACGGAGGGAAACGCAAATGGAACATGAAATGATGGAGCACAGTGAAATTCTCCTGTACAGCGATGAAAAAGGAAAAGAATTTGTAAACGTTGTGTTTATGGAGGAGACATTCTGGCTGACTCAGGTTGGCATGGCAGAATTGTTCGACTCCAGTAAGTCAAATGTCAGCGAGCATTTGTCACACATCTTCGATGAGGAAGAACTGGACAAAGCATCCTGCATGAGAAAATTCGGAATTTCCGAATTTTCTACGAAGCCCACCAATTTTTATAACCTCGACGCCATCATCGCCGTGGGTTACCGCGTGAACTCCAAAAAGGCCACACGCTTCCGCCAGTGGGCGACGAAGACGCTCAAAGAGTACATCCAGAAGGGCTTTGTGCTGAATGACGAGTTGATGAAGAACGGCCGCCCGTTCGGCAAGGATTACTTCGACGAACTGCTCGAGCGCATCCGCGAGATTCGCGCCAGTGAACGGCGAGCTTATCAAAAAATTGCAGACGTGTTTGAGCAGTGCAGCTACGATTACGACAAAAATAGTGAGACGACAAAGGCCTTCTATGCCTTCGTACAAAACAAGCTGCATTACGCCGTCACCGGCAAGACTGCCGCGGAGCTGATTTCCGAGCGGGCGACACTGGACAGTCCCACGATGGGGCTTACCACATGGAAGGGCGCGCCGGATAGAAAAATCCTCAAAAGCGACACACTGGTAGCGAAGAACTACCTGAACGAAAAAGAATTGAGCCGTTTGAATCGTCTTGTGACCATGTTCATCGACTACGCCGAGCTGATGGCAGAGGACGAGCAGCTCATGAGTATGCAGGACTGGCTGAACGAAACCGACCGATTTCTGACCAACAACCGCCGCAAGGTGCTGGACGGAAAAGGTCGCATTTCGCGGGAAGCGGCGACCAAAAAGGTCGGCGAAATTTACAATGAATTCCGCAAGAAGCAGGACGCCGAATACATCTCCGAATTTGATCGGCAGACGGGAAAATATCTCAAGGGTGAATGATATGAATAACCAAGAGCAATTCGCAGAATTTCTGCACTGTTGCAGAGAACAGCGCGTAAAACGCATTCATCTTGCCGAACCGTGCCTGATCGTCAATTCATCGGCGGGCGATTTTGGGAGCATCCTCATAGAGTTTGAGCAGAGCAACTATTTCATCACATCCAAATACCTGCCGCACCAGCTGGAGGACGAGGAAATCGATGAATTCTGCGTGAAACAATATGAGCGCCTTGCCGATCTCAAGAATGACGATCTGCTGGAGGCGGACATATACAAGACCTTGTCCAGCGAGGACGCTCCCATTTCGTTTCTCGCAGAAATGGTAGACGCCAAGGGCTTCTTCAATGGGATGGAGTGGACATATGGAACCGATTACCTGTTCTTTTTGGTCTCCTGCCCCGCCATCGCGGTGTTCGCCGGAGCGGACGAGGAGCTCAAGCACCTCAACTATCCGCACCAGTTAGGAGAAGAATTTGACCCATTACCGAATCGCGGTGAGCCTTTCGTGCTGTTCCCGGACGCTTAAAGGTGGGGGAGTACGATGAAAGAACCATTTGAATTGAACAAAGTGCTGTTTGAGGCCGTAGCTGCCTGCAACTACGAGGAGGCCGAGCGGCTATTGAACTTGGGAGCCGATCCGCTTGGTTCCACGGACGAAACCGATGCGGACGAGCATCTCTTGGGTGAGCTCTTTTGTGAAATGCAGGATAACGAGGCTTTGGAAACTGCGTTTCCGAAGTTTTTGGAACTTTTTTATGCGCATGGAATGGATATTGCCTCCCGCGGCCTCCCTACGGATGACGGAGACAACATCCACCCGCTTTGGATGTTAGCCTTTTGCCAAACGGAATCCGGACTGAACGTTCTTCATACGATGCTGGAGCATGGTTTGGATCGAGATTCTGCCGAGGTTCTGGTAGATCACATCCTGATGGATATGGAGATGTGCGACGGCTGCGAAATCGAGGACGCGTGGTGGATGGAGCGCACGATTTGTGGACTTAAAATGTTGATGCTGACCGCTTCCTATCCGAACCTTCTGAATCAAAGCACCTACATTCAGAGCTGCATTGCGCTTGAAAAGAACGATGCGCAAATGCTTCCCCAGTTCCGAAACTGGAATAACTTTGATTATCACATTGACCTTTCCACCTGCACAAATATTCCGCACGGTCTGCGGGATGCGACATTGACAATCCGAAACCCCAAAAGCAAAAAAACCGTATGGACGCTATCCATATGACCAGACTCACCGGCAAAGGAGCCTATTATGACCGAAACATTTGACATTGCGGGCTATGCCCGTATTTCTGTGGATGATGAGCAGGATCAGAAGAACATCTCGATTGAGAACCAGAAGGCCATCATCGAGGACTATGTGAAAACCCACTTTCCCGGCAGCACGCTGACATTTTTTGAAGACCGCGACCGCTCCGGCTACATGTTTGAGCAGCGCGAGGGCTATCAGGAGATGCGCCGGGGGCTGATGAGCCGCAAGTATGACATTCTCATCATCAAGGACTTTTCCCGTTTCTCCCGCCGCAACTCCCGCGGCCTTGTGGAACTGGAAGACCTGCGCGACGCGGGCGTCCGGATCGTCTCCATCGGGGACGGCGTGGACTTCCCCAATGACGACGACTGGCTGAAAATCCAGTTTCAGTTCCTTGTGAATGAAATGCCGGTCACGGACACCTCCCGCAAGGTGCGCAGTGTTGTGAAGCGGCGACAGAACGATGGCGAGTGGATCTGCGCCGCGCCCTACGGCTATCTTGTCACCGAGGACAAGCAGTTTGAGATCATCCCCACGGAGGCCGAGACCGTCCGCATCATCTTCGACCGTTACAACAACGCTGGTTGGGGCTACAAGAAAATCGCCAACTACCTCACCGATCAGGGCGTTCCCACGCCGCGCATGTCCGAGCGGATGCGCAAGGAGGCGGCGGGCAAGAAGACAAAGCGGGAGGCCAAGAACGCATGGGCCATCGCCACGGTGCAGGGCATTCTGGACAACGATTTCTATATCGGCACGCTGCGGCAGGGCAAGTACACCCGCGCCAAGATCAACGGCAGGGACATCAAGCGCAACGACGACGAGCACATCGTCATCGAAAAACACCATCAGGCCATCATCGACTACCGCACCTTCGCCATCACCCGCGCGCTGCGGGAAAAGCGCAGCCGCAGCAACTATCGCGGCGTGAAGATCAACGACAATGTGTACTCCGGCTTTTTGCAGTGCGGCGACTGCGGCAGTCCGCTGTTCGCCATGAGCCGTTCTGACCTCGCCCCCGCCTACACCTGCGGGACGTATCACCGGCGCGGCCTCAAGGGCTGCACCAGTCATCATATCCGCGTTGACCGGCTGGACGAGCTGCTGAAAAGCTATGTGCAAAAACTGGCGGACAGCTCTGCCGCCATGCTCGAACAGCTCAACGAGGAACTAAAGCGCGAGACCGAGCAGGTGGCGGAAACGGAACAGTCCGCCGACAATCTGGCGGCGGTGCTGACCGACCTCACCGAAGAATTGAAGGTGACGAAGCGACAGCGCATCCGCGAGATCATGAAAAAGCCGGAGCAGGAAGCCTCCATCGAGACGCTGTATGATGAGATGGAAGCCGACCTCCAAAAGAAAATCGACGGCATCAACCACCAGATCGACCTGTTGAGCGACAAGCGCAACACCATCATTCAGGTGAACCGTGTAGCAAAGACCGCCATCGACATATTTCATGACATTCTGGAGAAGGACAAGCTGGAGCGCAACGACTTAGAGCTGCTGATCGACCGGATCATCGTCTATGAGGATCATTTAGAAATCAGGCTGCAATCGGATATCGACACGCTGCTGCGCTGCGGAACCCTCCCCGCGGAAACGGAGAATGCCGCAAATTCTAACCAAGGCACGGAAAATATCGAAACGACGCTGATCCAGTCCTCAAAAGGCCGCGAGGACAAGGTTTTCCGTGTCCATGTTATCAGTAACGGCGACCCGTTGGAGATCTACACGAGCAAGGACGGGGAGGTCATTTTCAAAAAATATTCCCTTATGGGCGGCGTGGACGAGTTTGCCGCGCAGCTTTGCGAAACGCTGAGCAAATCGACTGGCACGACGGTCGCCGTCACCGACCGCGACAGCGTCATCGCCGCGGCGGGCAGCGCGCGCCGCGACCT
>DPGF01000068.1 GCA_003522105.1 Oscillibacter sp. | reverse complement strand
AAGATACTGTGGTGTGACGACGACTCCATAAAGCCGTATTTTATAGCCGCAGGGGAAAATCTGACCTATACGAATTTGCGGCGGCAGATTTCGGACAGTCTGGAGGATAAACCCTTTCCGCCGCTTCCCGAGAAGCTGCAAAAGCATACTTATTTCGAGTTTGGCAGCATAGAAGATCATTTCAAATACCGTCAGGCAGTGATGGAAGCCTACCCCTGCGGCCATTATCCCGTGTTTGAGGGATACGATCATATGCAATATCAGATACGCGATCCAAAGGGGTTCGCCGAAATGCTGGCACACATCGCCGAGCGTGACTGTATGCCGGAACTGCCATTTATCAGAAAGTGAGCGTTACATATGAAATATAAAATCGAGAAAAACACCGTGCAGGAGACGCTGATCATTCCGTTGTATGCGCGGAAGGTCTGCTCAGAGCTGTATCCGAATCTCTACCAAGATGAAACGGCGGTGCGGCTGATTAACGAGATCGACTACGATTTTTCTGAGGCGGAGAAAAAATCCCACAGCCTGATGCAGCGTTTCGGTTCACTGGAGGTGGCCATGCGGCAGAATGACCTTGCTTTTGAGGTGCGGGATTATCTGAAATCTCACCCCAATGCGGCGGTGGTCAATCTGGGCTGCGGACTGGACAGCACAGGGAGAAGCTGCGACAACGGCAGTTGCAAGATTTATAATCTGGATCTCCCGGATGTGATCGCCGTGCGCAATGAGCTGCTGCCCGCCGGAGAGCGGGAGGAAAACATCCCCTGCAATTTGAACGATACCGAATGGTTCTCCCAAATCGACGCCTCCGGCGGCGCGGTGTTCTTTGCCTCCGGCGTGTTCTACTACTTTCTGACGGAACAGGTCAAAGCATTGGTGCAAAAAATGGCGGACGCTTTCCCCAGCGGCGTGCTGGTATTTGATGCGGCGAACCGGACGGCAGTGAAAATGATTGCCAAGACATGGCTCAAGAGCGCGAAAATCAAGGATGTGGGCGCGTATTTTGCGGTTTCAGACGCCAAAAGTGAGCTTTCCCTGTGGGACAGCCGTTTGCTGGTCACGAGCCGCGGCTATATGCTGGGCTACAACGATCTCCGCGATCCATCCGTCAGCGGCTTTTTCCGTTTTCTCGCAAAGGTCGGCGACGGTATGATGAAAATGCAGATTGTAAAGATCGGATTTGGAGGCGGGAAATGGTGAAAAGCGGAGAATGTAAGGAGACCGTGCAATGAAATACATAGGTATGCCCATGGGAATGTGGGTGCTGTTTGCAGGCTCATTCCAAAAGCAGCTGACGGCGGTGTTCGGCTATGATGCCGATGCGGCACAAGCGATCACGAAAAAAGCAAAGCAGAAATACAGGGAGATCATCTCCGAGCTGCCCGAATTTGAAAAAGGCGACCGGTTCAAGATGAACATCGTCAACTGCGCAATGATCGGCGCATTCATCCTCTCCATGCCGGAGCGCCCGGATGTGGCGCGGCTGATGGAGTATTACGCAAAATCCATGATGACAAAGCCCATGAAATGGTTCTGCCAAATGAGCGGAAAGAGCAAATTCACCGAAAAGGACATTGCCGGTATGAAAGCCACCGCCGCCCTGAGAGCCGCTGACCGTAACCCCTACTCGTGGAATATGGAGTTTTACGAATACCCCGACGGCAGCGGCTACGAAGGCCGCTTTACAAAGTGCGGTATCTGTGTGCTGATGCAAAAGCTCGGGCTGTACGATCTGACCCCTGCGCTGTGCCGTCTGGACTACACGATGAGTGAAGTCGGCGGCGTGACCGACTTTGTGCGGCAGTACACCCTCGCCTCCGGCGGGCCATACTGCGACTGCGGATATAAAAAGAAACTATAAGCGGGAGGAAAATCTATGAAAGAAAGCTATCTTACAAAGGCGTTTCGAAAAACGGCGCATGAAAGATTTCCAGAACGGGAGGTTCTAAAATGATCCAGACAACAGTTCAGGTTTCCGGCATGGCCTGCTCCATGTGCGAGGCGCACATCAACGACGCCATTCGCGCCGCATTCTCGGTGGAGAAGGTTTCCTCCTCCCATTCCAAGGGGGAGACGGTGATCCTCTCTCAAGAGCCGCTGGGCGAAAACGCCCTCCGCGCCGCCATCGATGCCACCGGCTACACGGCGGGGGAGATCAGCACCGCAGTCTACGAGAAGGCAGGCTTTTTCCGCTTTGGGAAGAAGAAACATTAAGATCATTCCGATGCCGCCATCGCGGCCATCGGTTTGACATACACACATCTACATAGGAGGACAATCATTATGAAAAAAATCGGTTTATTTGCAGCGGGCGCTCTGTTCGGCACGGCGGGCATCAAGTTGCTGAGCAGCAAGGATGCAAGGAAGGCCTATGCCCACACCACCGCCGCTGCGCTGCGGGCAAAGGACAGCGTGATGACGGCGGTCACCGCCGTGCGGGAAGGTGCCGATGACATCTACGCAGAAGCCAAGGCCATCAACGAACGCCGCGCGGAGGCGGAGGTCGCCGCTGTGGTGGAGGACGCTTCCGAGGAGGACGCTAAGGCGGAGTGATCCATGAAATGCACGATCCTACATGATTTACCGGGACGGCTGCGGGTACACCTGTGCTGCGGGAGGATGACGTTATCCCAAGCGGATGTGCTGGAATATTATCTGCGCGCCCGGGACGGCGTACAGGAGGTCAGAGTCTACGACCGGACGCAGGACGCGGTGGTGGTGTACGGCGGGAAACGGGAAGACATTATCTCCGCACTGGCACAATTCTCCTTCGCCGAGGCGGAGGCCATGGAGCTGGTGCCGGAGCACACCCCCCGGGCGCTGAACCGGGAGTTTGAGGACAAGCTGGCTATCGCCGTCATGCGGCGGTGCGTCTCTAAGCTGTTCCTGCCGCTCCCCGTCACCACGGCGCTCGCCATCTACCATTCGATCAAGTATATCCGCGAGGGGATCGAAGCACTGTGGCACGGCAAACTGTCCGTCGCCGTGCTGGATGCCACCGCCGTCACCGTGTCCATGGCACGGGGCGATTTTGCCACCGCCGGCTCTGTGATGTTCATGCTGCATCTGGGTGAAATTCTGGAGGAGTGGACCCATAAAAAATCTGTGGCCGACCTTGCCTCCGCCATGAGCCTGCGGGTAGACAACGTCTGGCAGCAGGTAAACGGCACCGAGGTGCTGACGAAAATTACCGATGTGAAGCCGGGAGACCGTATTGTGATCCGCACCGGCGGCATGATCCCACTGGACGGCCGAGTGGTGGAGGGCGAGGCCATGGTGAACCAGTCCTCGCTCACCGGCGAGTCCATGCCCGTGGTGAAACACCCCGGCAGTCCCGTCTATGCCGGGACGGTGGCGGAGGAGGGCGAATGCGTCATCTCCGTGGAGAAGGTGTCCGGCAGCGGACGGTATGACCAGGTGGTTCGCATGATCGAGGAGTCGGAAAAGCTAAAATCCACGGCCGAGGACAAGGCCTCGCGCCTTGCCGATAAACTTGTGCCTTACACGCTCGGCGGCACGATCTTGACCTATCTCATTACGCGCAATATCACAAAGATGCTGGCGGTGCTGATGGTGGACTTCTCCTGCGCCCTCAAGCTGGCCATCCCCATCGCGGTGCTGTCCGCCATGCGGGAGAGCAGCGGCTATCACATCTCCGTCAAGGGCGGACGCTTTTTGGAGGCGGTGGCCAAGGCGGACACCATTGTGTTCGACAAGACCGGCACGCTGACCTATGCGACGCCCACCGTGGCGGCGGTCATCCCCTTCGGCGGACACGACGAGGCGGAAATGCTGCGCCTTGCCGCCTGTCTGGAGGAGCATTACCCCCATTCCATGGCAAACGCCGTGGTAGCGGAGGCGAAGCGGCGCGCTCTCACCCACGAGGAGTACCACTCGCAGGTGCAGTACGTGGTGGCGCACGGCATCTCCAGCATGGTAGAGGGGAAAAAGGTCATCATCGGCAGCGCGCACTTTGTCTTTGAGGACGAGGGCTGCCGCATTCCGAAGGGAGAGCAGCCAAAATTTGACGCGCTGCCCGCCGCGTATTCCCACCTGTATCTCTGCATGGACGGGGAGCTGGCGGCGGTGATCTGCATCCACGATCCCCTGCGCCGGGAGGCACGGGAGGCGGTAAAAGCGCTGCACGAGAGCGGCTTTACCAATGTGGTGATGATGACCGGCGACAACCGCCGCACGGCGGAGGCTGTGGCCGCCGAGGTGGGTGTGGACGCGGTGTACGCCGAGGTGCTGCCGGAGGACAAGGCTGCATTTATCCGGCAGGAAAAGGCGAAGGGCCACACCGTTATCATGGTGGGCGACGGGGTAAACGATTCCCCGGCCCTCTCCGAAGCGGACGCGGGCATCGCCATCTCCACCGGCGCGGCCATCGCCCGGGAGATCGCCGACATCACCGTTTCCTCGGAGGACCTTTTTGCGCTGGTAACGCTGCGTAAGCTCAGTCAGGCACTGATGCAGCGTATCCACGGCAGCTACCGCTTCATCGTGGGCTTCAACCTGACGCTGATCGCGCTGGGTGTGGCAGGGGTACTGCCGCCCACCACCTCGGCACTGCTGCACAACGGGTCGACGCTGGGCATCAGCCTGCGGAATATGACTGACCTGCTGGACGAAAATAAATCATAAAGAACCGGGGCAGGGAAACTGGGATTTGTATCCATGCCCCACTCAAAAGCAAAATGGTTAGTCTACTCTAACTGATGGGAGGGTGAAAATCTTGAAAAAACGCTCCAACCTATCCCGGCTGCTGGACTACGCCGGGAGCTATAAAATCCTGGCCTACCTTTCGTGGGGGGGCTGTCCGCCGTCGGTGCACTGCTGGCGCTGGTACCGTTCTGGTACATCTGGTGCATCCTGAGGGAAGTAATTGAGACCGCACCGCATTATGAGAACGCTGTCCATGTGACGTACTACGGCTGGATGGCGACCATCGCGGGGCTCCTCACGCTGCTGTTGATCTTTGATTGGCGGCTGGGGCTTTTGAGTCTCGTTCCGGTTGCTCTCGCTTTTGCCGTGATGACCAGCATGACCGGTAAGGAAATGCAGGACAAGATGACGCAGTATCAGAACGCACTGGCGGATATGTCCAATGAGGCGGTGGAGTATGTCCGTGGTACTCCCGTGGTCAAGACCTTCGGACAAACGGTATTCTCTTTCAAAAAGTTTAAGGGAACCATCGACAACTACGAGCGTTGGGTCATTGCCTACACCAAGCAGCTGCGCTGGCCCATGACATTTTACACGCTGGCTGTCAACAGCGTGTTCGTGTTCCTGATCGCAGGCGGTTTCCTGTTTTCACGCGGCGGAACAGACGGTGGTGTGCTGCTGAACCTGCTCTTTTACATCATTATCACGCCGGTCATCTCCGTGACAATGACCAAGCTGATGTTTATGAGCGAGAACGGAATGATCGTGCAGGACGCCATCACCCGTATTGACCGCGTGCTGCAAAGCCCGGCGCTTTCTCAGCCGGAAGTGCCGCAGCATCCAAAGGACAGTTCCGTGACACTGAACCACGTTAGCTGAGCAGGGTTCGCCCGCGCAGCTGCTGCAAGCGGGCGGCATCTTCGTCCACATGGTGCAGCTCCAGACCGAGAGACAAAGCTGGACGCTCACGAAGGTGTAATTCTATTTGCAGATAAGATAAGAATACCTATTTTATCTGTGGAAGTTCCTGATCAACCGCGCCAGTTCTTTTTCTGCGACCCGTCTGCCAACTTCATAGCAGGCCGTCAGCTTTGCAGGATCTTTTTCCGCTCGCTTGACCGAAAGGGGAAAATCAGGGCGAATGACGAGAAGCTCACCGCGCTGTTCCTGCTTTTCGATCAGCTCCAGCTCCGCGTTGTACATCAGGTGGCGATTTTCCAGCGCCTTTACGAGATTCGGGTATTTCCGGTATTTCATGCGGATCAGGGGCAGTACCCGGTTTTTCTCTTTCCGATAGCCTTGCGGCTGCGTCAGAATGACCACATTTTTTGTGTAGCCGATGCTTTCGAAATAGGCGACGGGAATGGAATCGGCTATGCCGCCGTCCAGCAGTTTTACGCCATCGATCTCCACGATCTGTGAAACCAGTGGAAGTGAAGCGGAGGCGCGGATCCAATCGAAGCCGTGATCGTTCCGCCCGGTGTATTCGTGATAGACCGGCTTTCCGCTTTCAATATCCGTGCAGGTAACATAGAATGCCGTCGGATCTTTCTCATAAGTGTCAAAGTCGAAAGCATCAAGCTTCAGCGGCACTTCACCGTAGCAAAATTCTGTATTGAAAAGATTCCCCGTTTTTAAGAGAGAACCGACGCCGCAATAGCGCTTGTCGCGGCAGTATTTCGCATTGTAGCGGATCGCCCGCCCGATCTGCCCAGATTTGTAATTGACGCCGAATGCCGCTCCCGCGGAAACGCCGATGATGCCGTCAAAGCGAATTCCGTTTTCCATCATGACATCCATCACGCCTGCGCTGAACATTCCACGCATGGCGCCGCCTTCCAGGATCAAACCAGTTTTCATTTCTTTTTCGCGTTCCTTTCCCTCTGCTTGCGCAGTCGGAAGCATAATTTCTTCCGGCAGTTCGACAGATATGATGCTCGCTTAAACGACCGGAAAAGATAGGTCAGATCCTGACTTTCCCTTGTCATTCGCATAAGCGATCCACTTCGCCGGCATTGTATAACAACATTTGTCGTATGGCAAGTTCTTGCTTGCGTTCTCGTGTGTGAGGCAACTGGTTCGGATCCGGCAGTCTCCGGCAGAAATCGCCGGAATCGCACGATTTCGGTGATTTTCTTCTGTGAGCGGCAACTTCTTGAGGATTTGCTTTTTTTAACATTTTTAATTGGGGGAAATCGCTGGAATACCTTGACTTTATGCGGATGATATGCTAATATTTTCCCGATTTTTAGGTGACTGTCTGCGGGTGGTCCACCGGGAAATCCATTAGAATCTGACAGATCGGAGATACATGTTATGGAAAGAATCAAGACTCTTGAGACTCGCAGCCTGTGCGACAGTGCCAAGAACGGCGGCTGCGGTGAGTGCCAGACTTCCTGCCAGTCCGCCTGCAAGACCAGCTGCGGCGTGGCAAACCAGAAGTGCGAGAACAACAAGTAATCGATCGCAATTTTCAAAAAGCTGCCGCCTGTTCAGGCGGCGCTTTTTCTGTATAAGGAGAACGGAAGAATGGTACATCAGTATCAACTGAACGGCTACAACATCGTGCTGGACACCTGCTCCGGCGCCATTCATGTAGTGGATGAGGTGGCCTATGACATCATTGCGCTTTACCCGGACCGCACGGCGGATGAGATCGTATCGGCGATGATGGAAAAATACGGCGCGCGCGAGGATGTGACGGAGCAGGATCTGCGGGACTGCATTGCCGACGTGGAGGCGCTGAAGATGGCCGGGAAGCTTTACACGCCGGACACCTTCGCAGATATGGCCGGTACATTCAAGGAGCGCTCCGGCGATGTGGTGAAGGCACTGTGTCTGCATGTGGCGCACACCTGCAACCTGAACTGCTCTTATTGCTTTGCCAGCCAGGGGAAGTACCATGGGGAACGTGCGCTGATGAGCTTTGAGGTTGGCAAGCAGGCGCTGGACTTCCTGATGGATCACTCCGGCAGCCGCACCAATCTGGAGGTGGACTTCTTCGGCGGTGAGCCGCTGATGAACTGGAATGTGGTGAAGCAGCTGGTGGAATATGCCCGCAGTGTGGAAAAGGAGCGGGGCAAAAATTTCCGCTTTACGCTGACCACCAACGGCATGCTCATTGACGATGACGTGATCGACTTTGCCAACCGGGAGATGAGCAATGTGGTGCTGTCACTGGACGGCCGCAAGGAAATTCATGATCGGCTGCGGGTGGACTATGCGGGCAACGGCAGCTATGAGCGCATCGTGCCTAAGTTCCAGAAGTTGGTAAAGGCCAGGGACAACAAGAACTATTACATGCGCGGTACCTTTACCCATGCCAATCCGGACTTTACGAAGGATCTGTTCCACATGGTGGATCTGGGCTTCACCGAGCTGAGCATGGAGCCGGTGGTCTGCGCGCCGGAAGACCCCGCTGCGCTGACGGCGGAGGATCTGGAGATCGTGAAGGATCAGTACGAGCTGCTGGCCAAGGACATGCTGCGCCGGGAAAAGGAAGGTAAGCCCATCACGTTCTATCACTATATGCTGGATCTGACAGGCGGCCCCTGTATTTACAAGCGGATCTCCGGCTGCGGCTCCGGCACGGAGTATATGGCCGTAACGCCTTGGGGCGACCTGTATCCCTGCCATCAGTTCGTGGGCGAGGAGGCCTACAAACTGGGTGACATCTGGAACGGCGTGACCAATACGGCCCTGCGCGAGGAATTCCGTTCCTGCAACGCCTACGCACGGCCTGAGTGCAACGACTGCTGGGCGAAGCTCTACTGCTCCGGCGGCTGCGCAGCCAACGCCTTCCACGCGACGGGTTCTATCCGCGGTGTCTACGAGGCGGGCTGCGAGCTGTTCCGTAAGCGTATTGAATGCGCCATCATGATGAAGGTGGCGGAAGATTCCGCTAACAGCTGATGGAAACGCCCATTGCTGATTTTGTCCGGCGGTACGCGGATTCCGGAATGGTCCGGGCACATATGCCCGGCCACAAGGGAAAACCCTTTCTGGGTTGCGAAGCGCTGGACATCACCGAGATCCAAGGCGCGGACAGCCTGTATGAAGCAGACGGCATGATCTTGTATAGCGAGTCCCATGCCGGGGAGCTGTTCGGCTCCGGCCGGACGGTGTACTCCACAGAAGGATCCAGCCAGTGCATTCGGGCGATGCTGTATCTGGCACTGACCTGCGGAAACGGATCCCGGACGGTGGTGGCCGCTCGGAACGTACACCGCTCGTTCGTATACGCGGCGGCTCTGCTGGATTTTGAAATCGTCTGGCTGTGGCCGGAGTGCAGTACATCGCTCTGCGGCTGTCCGGTATCGGCGGAAACATTGGAGCGGACGTTGGCTACCCTGCCCGCGCCGCCTGCGGCGGTCTATCTTACAAGCCCCGACTATTTGGGCAGCGTGGCGGACATTTCCGCTCTGGCGGAGGTGTGCCGAAAGTATGGCACGCTACTGGCGGTGGATAACGCCCACGGCGCCTATCTGCGCTTTCTGGAGCCATCTTGCCACCCGCTGGATTTGGGCGCAGACCTGTGTTGTGATTCGGCGCATAAGACGCTGCCGGCGCTGACCGGCGGTGCGTACCTGCACATCAGCCGTGCAGCACCGGTATCTCTCCGGGAAAACGCAAAAACAGCGATGGCCATGTTTGGCTCTACCAGTCCGTCCTACCTGACGCTGGCATCGCTGGATCTGTGCAACCGCTATCTGGCGGACGGATACCGGGAGCGCCTGCGGGAGATGTGCGGGCATCTGAATGAAGCACGGAAGACACTGGCTGCTGCCGGGTGGCAGATAGAGCCGTCGGACCCGCTTCGCTTGACCGTCAAGGCACCATCTGGTATGACCGGCGGAGCGCTGGCAGACCGCCTGCGGGAGAACGGCGTGGAATGTGAATATGCCGATCCGGACTTTCTGGTGCTGATGCTGACGCCGGAGAATAGTGCGGCGGATATCGAACGGCTTCTGCATGCTTTTGGAACAAACGACGCCGTTTATGTGCCGCAGCCGCCGCTGCCGCTGGCTCGGGGGGAACAAGTGTGCTCTGTGCGGGAGGCAATGTTTGCCCCGCGGGAGACCATACCGGCGGCGCAGTCGCTGGGGCGGGTCTGTGGTGCCCCCACCGTGGGGTGTCCGCCTGCGATCCCCGTTGTGGTGTCCGGGGAGCGAATTGGCCCGGAAGCGCTGGAACTGTTCCGGCGATATGGCGTGGAGCAGGTAGAGGTTCTGCGCTGAAACCGTGCGCGGAACATCTCTAAAATAAAAGGAACCAACAGCAATTGAAAATTTCAGAGGGGTTATGTGCTTGATTGAGGAGAGGCGCGATGTTCGGCCTGTCCATCGACCGTCCGACCACCCCCGCCGCATAACAAATAACAAAGGAGCTTTCGCGCAAGCGAAAGCTCCTTTTCTGCTACCTAAACCTATTTTCGGATATCGGCACACGGCCGATACCCCCTCTCTTTTTTGGCGTGAATGGACGATCGCCGTGATGCTTCCGACCGAGCGGTGCTTGCAGTGCAGACTGCATTTTCCGGACAGAATCACTGTTCCGAGGATTGGTTCTTTTTCGCGGCAGGCTCGTCTTAGCGTCGAAAGCGGCAAAGAACAGAAAGGAAGATGACGTCATCGTTTTTTCTCTGTCAACGGAGAATGCGGCAGGGACAGGTGGGGGCACAGAGGAAGCCACTCTGCGGGATAAAATAGCGGGGAGAGATCAGAACGGGGCGAAAGGAGCGGCAGGACAAGATATACAAAAATATTGTTTGATTGCGGTATAAATATGATGGGAAAACGCTGTTTACAGATGGATTTTGGGAAATAAGGGCTGGTTATGACTTTCTTTTTACACGATAACCGCTTATAAAGTGCACAGAACGTTTAGCGAGATGGGCGATTCAGCTAAAAGAATTTATTGTAAATGAGAAAACAACTATTGACTAAACAATAATTCACTGATATTATAAAAATGCAATCAAGAGATACGGGATGCCGGGAGGGATCCGGCAGAGGGTTGTATCTCAAAAATACCGGGCTGCAGCGGCGGCGGGATGGAGGATTGTTATGAAAAGATGAGCAATGCCGTACCGGAGGCGAGCGTGGCATCTGCTGATCCCTGTATAGGGAAGAGAACACGGAAGGCTTCGGCGCGGCGAACAAAAGGTGACAGAACAACAGGAACAGAATGTGTTCCCCAAAATGGAGGTAGAACGATTATGAAAAAGACCAGACTGATCGCGACGCTGTTGACCTTAGCCATGGCGGGCTCTCTCCTGGCTGGCTGCGGCGACAAAAACAACGCAGACAATGAATCCAATAATCAGGGCGAAAGCAACACCCCGGAGTATTTGGTATGGAACATTGGCGCTGAACCGAAGACCTGGGATCCCACCCTTAGCGACGAGACCCTTTCCGAGTATCTGACCATCAGTATGTTCGAGGGCCTGACCAGACAGGTCGAGGACGGCATCGAACCCGGTGTTGCAGAAACCTGGGATATTTCCGATGATGGCCTGACCTATACGTTCCATCTGAGAGAGTCTAACTGGTCCGATGGTACGCCTGTGACCGCACACGACTTTGAGTATACCTGGAAGCGCATGTGCGATCCTAAGGTGGCGTCTCCCTCGGCTTCCGGTATGACCGACTACGTGGTGGGCGCGGCGGAGTTCCTCTCCGGCACCGGTACTGCTGACGGCGTGATGGCAACTGCTCTGGATGACTATACCTTCCAGGTCGTGCTGAAGAACCCCGCCCCCTTCTTCCTGAACCGTGTCTCCGCTGACATTTTCTGCCCGGTCAAGAAGGAGTGTGTGGATCAGGGCGATGGTTGGGAGAAGAAGCCCGAGACCTTCGTGTGCAACGGCGCCTTCAAGCTGGCTGAATATCAGATCGGCTCCCACATTCTGATGGTTAAGAACGACGCGTATTATGAGGCCGACAAGGTCAAGCTGCCCGGTATCCGCGCCATCATGGTCAACGATGAGAACACCTCTCTCCAGGGATACAAGGCCGGTGAGATCCACTGCACCGAGATTATCCCCGCTGAAGAAATTCCTTCTCTGCTGGCTGAGGATCCCAACCTGATCGTTTCCCCGATCTGCGGCACCAAGTATCTGGACTTCAACGTGGATAGACCTGTGATCGACGATGTGCGCGTCCGCCGTGCTCTGACGCTTGCGCTCAACCGCAAGGAGATCACTGACCAGATCACCCGTTCCGGCGAGATCCCCGCTACCGGCTTCCTGCCGCCCACGACCGAAAAGACGGACGGCACCTCCTACCGTACCATGGGGGCCAACGGCCTGCCTGAGCCTGCTTATGGCATCACTGCGGACGCTGCCGATGTGGCGACCGCACAGAAGCTGTTGGCAGAGGCCGGTTACCCGAACGGTGAAGGCTTCCCGAAGGTTGAACTGCTTTACTACACCAGCGAGAGCGACAAGAAGATCTGCGAGGCAATCCAGCAGATGTGGAAGGACAACCTGAACATTACGGTTGACCTGCGCAACGAGGACAAGGGCGTGTGCATTCAGACCAAGCGTGATGGCAAGTTTGACATCAGCCTGTCCGGTTGGAGCGCCGGTTACTATGATGCCGGCAACATGATCAAGCAGTTCAAGCTGGGCTCTGCCTGCATGGCTCAGTGGCGTTATGCTGAGGATGCCAGTGCACCGCACGATAAGACGCTGAACCCGGGTCAGAAGGCGTTTGAAGATACCTATCAGGCCGCTATGGCGGCTCAGGGCGCGGAGCGCGACCGTCTGTGGACGCAGGCGGAGGAGATCCTCATGGACGAGCTGCCGTCCTGCCCCCTCTATTACTATGTCTTCAAGGCTCTGATCAACCAGGATGTGGTTACCGGTATCCAGGTCGCCAAGTCCGGCAACTGGATTTTCCGAAATGCTGAGTTCGTAGGCTAAACAAAAGACTTGGGGCGTCTATGGGAATAGACGCCCCACCCCTTTCTAAAGGAGAGACCTTATGATTCGATACATATTGAAGCGGGTAGTTGCCGCGCTTATTACCATTTGGTTTATCATGACGCTCACCTTTGTCCTGATGTATGCCATTCCCGGCAGCCCGATCTCGACGGAGAAGGTCTATGATGTTGCGCTGCAGCAGGCGCTGGAAGAAAAATTTGGGCTGAATAAACCGCTGCATGAGCGGTATGTCAAGTGTTTGGTGGACTATGCTCATGGCGATTTTGGCATTTCATATTTGAAGATCGGTTTGACCACAAATGAAATCATCGCCTCCGGTTTCCCCTATTCCCTCCGGATCGGAATTTACGCATCGGGTCTGATCGTGCTGTTCGGCATCGCAGCGGGGATTCTCGCAGCGCTGCGGCAGAATCGATTTGTAGACCGTTTTCTCATGGTATTGTCCACACTGGGATCTACCATTCCGAGCTTTGTGTTTGCAACACTGTATCTGTTTTTGTTTAGTAAAATACTGGGACTGGTTCCTGCATTTGGCGTAAAGCCGTGGACAGGATATATCGGTCCCGTTCTTGTAACATCTGTGTTTTCTATGGCGTTTGTTACCCGACTGATGCGCACCTCCATGATCGAGGAGCTGAATCAGGATTATATCCGTACCGCCCGTGCCAAGGGCATCTCGGAGTTTAAGGTAGTTGCCAAGCACGCCATGCGAAACGCCATTCTTCCCGTTGTCACCTATGTGGGTCCCATGATCGCCATGGTAGTCACCGGCTCTTTCGTGATTGAGAAGGTGTTTGGTATCCCGGGCATCGGCAGCTTGTTTACCTCTAGCGTGCTGACCCGCGATTACACCCTGATCATGGGCATTACGGTGTTCTTTTCGGTGTTTTTGGTGTTTTGTACATTGGTGGTTGATATTCTGTATGTCTTCGTTGATCCCAGGATCAAGTATGAGTGAGGGGGATAAGTTGTGGTAGAGAAAAAAGAACAAATTGCCCCTGAACTGTGGGCACCTTTGCAGGCGCAGGAGAAGGATTCTGAAAAAATCGAGAAGCCAAGTCTGACATTCTTGCAGGACGGCTGGCGCCGATTGAAGCAGAATAAGCTGGCTATGGTGTCGATGTGTGTGATCATTTTGCTGGTGCTGGGCGCGGTGCTGATCCCGTTTTTCTGGGGGTACAGCTATGAAGATCAGACGCGCACGCTGTCCAATACGCCGCCGATCCTGAAGCTCTATCCTATTCAGGACGACAAGAATGATATCTGCATCTATATCACCAAGAGCTATGACGCCATGGAAGTGACATCCGACGGAGAATTGGTTCAGTTGCTCAAGCCCACTTACAAGAACGTGATCGACCGAAGGAGCGTTTACGACCTCAACGGTGAGGAATTGATCATCGATTACAGCATTTATACTCAGGCGATGAAGGACTATAACGCGCTTGAAAAGAAATATGCGGCTGAGGGCGAGGTTCCTGCTACCGCGGCGAAATACTTGTCCAAGTATTTCGGCGACGATGCCAAGAATACCACGATCTCCTTGGTGGAGGCAAAGAACATTCTGGATGAAAAAATCGATAAGTGCAGCGTGACCTATGCGGGGAAGATCCTGACGGAGAGTAAGTCTGTTTGGAACAAGACCTTTCTTCTGGGCAGCGACGCTCTTGGACGAGATTTGTTTATCCGCGTGGTTTATGGCGCACGCATGTCCCTGACGGTCGGTATTTTTGCCGCATTGGTCAACTTTATCATTGGTGTGTTCTACGGCTGCTTTGCAGGTTATAAGGGTGGAAATGTGGACACGATCATGATGCGCATTGTGGACGTGATTGACTCGGTTCCTGTGACGCTGTACGTGATCCTGATCATGGTGGTCATCGGTTCCGGTATGCAGTCCATAATACTGGCGCTGGGACTTACCTACTGGGTCAGAATGGCACGTATCGTACGCGGACAGGTGCTCAGCTTGAAAAACAGCGAGTTCGTGCTGGCGGCGAAAACACTGGGTGCCTCTACGGGGCGTATTTTTGTCAAGCATCTGATCCCCAACATGATGGGTACGATCATGGTGGCAATTGCCATGCAGATCCCCAACGCCATTTTCACCGAGGCGTTCCTGAGCTTTATCGGCCTTGGTATTCCGGCTCCCAAAGCATCGTGGGGCACGCTTTGCAACGATGCGCTGTCCAGCATTTATGTCTATCCCTATCAGCTGCTTATCCCTGCGATAGCGATCTCGGTGACCATTCTGGCCTTCAACCTTTTCAGCGATGGCTTGAGGGATGCCTTTGATCCCAAGCAAAGAAAGTGAGGCGGAGAGCTTTGTCAGAAAAATTATTGGAAGTGAAACACCTGAGCACCTCTTTCTTTACCCATGTGGGTGAAGTCAAGGCAATCCGCGACATCAGCTTTGCGGTGGATCGCGGAGAGTTTGTTGGCATCGTCGGTGAATCGGGCAGCGGAAAGAGTGTTACCTCTCTGTCTATTTTGCGGCTGCTTCAATATCCCGGAAAGGTTACCGGGGGCGAAATTCTGCTGAACGGTGAAGATCTTTTGAAAAAGGACAAGCGGGAGATGCGAAAGATCCGGGGAAATCAGATCTCTATGTGTTTCCAGGATCCCATGACGGCATTGAACCCGCTGTATACGATCGGAAATCAGATCAACGAGGTTATTTTAGAGCATCAGAAGTTGACAAAAGCGGAAGCAACTAAGAAGACCATCGAGATGCTGGGCATGGTCGGTATCCCGGATCCGGAAGCCCGTGTTAAGTGCTATCCCTATGAGTTTTCCGGCGGTATGCGTCAGAGAGCGATGATCGCCATGGCACTGGCGTGCCAGCCTGAACTGCTCATTGCTGATGAACCGACAACTGCACTGGACGTTACGATTCAGGCGCAGGTGCTGCGCTTGTTGAAGGACTTGCAGGAGCGCACGGGTACATCCGTTATCTTGATCACGCACGATCTTGGCGTCGTTGCGAGTTCCTGCAGCCGAATCCTTGTAATGTACGGCGGTCAGATCATGGAGACGGGCAAGGTGGAGGACATCTTCTATAAGCCGCACCATCCCTATACGATGGGACTGCTCAAGTCTATCCCGAAGGCGGGCGGAACGAATCAGCGTCTTGAGTCTATCTCGGGAACACCGCCCGATATGCTCAATCCGCCGAAGGGCTGTCCTTTCTATCCGCGCTGTGAATTTGCGATGCAGATCTGCAAGGAAAGCGCCCCGCCGGAGTTTGAACTCGCGGAAAACCACTGTGCCAAGTGTTGGCTGTGCCATCCGGAGGCACCGAAGCCGGAAAAGTATCAGAGGCAGAAGGGAGGCGTACGGAATGGCTGAGCATCTGCTGGAAGTTGAAAATCTGAAAATGTACTTTAAGAAGGTAAACGGTGTGTTCCGCCGCAAGACATCTTACGTGAAAGCGGTGGATAACATTTCCTTTACCATCGATAAGAAAGAGACATTCGGCCTTGTGGGCGAGTCTGGATGCGGAAAGACCACGACCGGACGAGCGCTGATCCGCCTTTATGAGCCGACGGGCGGCACCATTCGCTATGACGGCGAGGATATTACAAAGCTCTCGGCGAAAGAATTTATGCCTTATCGGAAAAAGATGCAGATGATCTTTCAGGATCCGTATGCCTCTTTGAATGCAAGAATGACGGTGTCCGATATTATCGGCGAGCCGTTGGATATCCATCACCTTAAAACGGGCAAAGAGCGAGAGGAATTTATTCTGGAGCTGCTCGACCGCGTCGGACTGAATAAGGATCACGCCAGCCGTTATCCGCATGAGTTTTCGGGCGGTCAGCGGCAGAGAGTGGGAATTGCCCGCGCTTTGGCGGTTGATCCGGAGTTTATCATCTGCGATGAGCCGATCTCTGCACTGGACGTTTCCATTCAGGCGCAGGTGGTCAATATGCTCAAGGATCTGCAGGAAGAGTTTGGCCTGACCTATCTCTTTGTGGCGCACGATCTGTCTATGGTGCGCCATATCTCCGACCGCGTGGGCGTGATGTATCTCGGCAGCCTTGTGGAGGTCGCCGAGACGGAGGAGCTTTATCGGAATAATCTGCATCCGTACAGCAAGGCACTTCTCTCTGCCATTCCTATCGCTGACCCGGAGAAGGCGGCGCAGAATAAGCAGATCCTTCTGGAAGGCGAGGTGCCGAGTCCTCTTAACTCCCCTGTGGGCTGCAAGTTTGCCAGCCGCTGCCCCTATGCAAAGCCGGAATGCCGGGAAGCGCCGCCGCCGCTGCGAGATGTGGGCGGAAATCACTATGTGGCGTGCTATCTGGTGTAAAGAGAGTATGAGGTGTTGATCGTGAATATTGAACAGACAAAAGCGGTTCTGGAAAAATTCCCCCGGCTGGAATTGGGGGCGTTTCCTACGCCGCTGCAACCCATGAAAAATCTTCAAAGAAAGCTCAATACCCCTGTTTCATTGTATATCAAGCGCGATGACCTGACCGGCCTGGGACCGGGGGGGAACAAGACCAGAAATTTGGAATATCTGCTGGGCGAGGCGGTGGAGCAGGGCTGTGATGTGATTTTTGCGTCCGGCAAAAGTCAGTCCAATCTGTGTACGCTGACAGTGTCAGCCTGTTGCAAGGCGGATCTGGACTGTGTGATTGTCCACAACGATGCATCTGAGCCGGAGCACAAGGTGGGAAACCAGCTGCTCAATAAACTCTCTGGCGCAGAATTGAGATATGTGGGGGATATTGTCGACAAAGAACGGGAAGCACTGGTGCTCCGTTATGCAAAAGAGCTGGAGGAGCAGGGCCGGCACCCTTATGTGGTCAAGAACGGTGCTTCCACTGCGCTTGGATCACTGGGGTACGTCAATGCGGTTATGGAACTGTGCGGACAGTGCCGGGAACAAAAGCTCGATTTAAAGCATTTGTTTGTTCCCGGCGGCAACGGAGGCTTGGCTGCCGGAACGATTTTTGGCGCGGCACTGTCCCAGGCTCCTTTCCATGTTCATGTAATCACGGTGGAGCATGAAAAGGAAGAGCTGCAGGAAATTCTGGAAACTTTCCTGCGCGAAATCGGTGAGCTGACCGGAGTGCTTCAGGACTATGATTTCAGCAGCGTATATACCATTCACGAGGAATACCGCGGAGACGGCTGGGGCAAGGCGACGCCGGAGTGTGTGCAGCAGATTTATGAGCTTGCTCAGACAGAGGGAATCTATGTGGAGCAGGTTTATACCAGCAAAACGCTTTACGGTATGCTCGACATGGTGCGCAAGGGGCTGGTAGACGGCAGCGCCTGCTACCTCCACACGGGCGGATTCAGCGCACTGTTCAGCCAATTCTAGAAAAGTAGGGGGGGACGGAGATGGCTGTGGTAGCCAGAACATACCGCGGAGCGATCCGGGATCTGGAGCACCATGGACGGATCGTCGTAGCCGACGCTGCCGGAAATGTGCTGTACCATTACGGGGATCCCTATGCAATTACCTTTGCACGCTCCGCGGCAAAGCCTATGCAGGCGATCGCAGTCTGCGAGAGCGGTGCGCTGGAGGCGTACGGTGTGACAGAGCAGGAACTTGCTGTGATGTGCGCGTCCCATAATGGAGAGCCGGCGCAGGTGGCGCTGGTGGAACGCGTTCTCGGCAAAGCGGGGCTGGATTCATCGTATCTGCAGTGCGGAGATGCCTATCCAATTTCAGAAGAGAGCAAGCGAGAGATGCTCCGCCGCGGGCTTCCGCCCGATGCGCTTCACTGTGATTGCTCCGGCAAACATGCCGGAATGCTGCTGACGGCGAAGATACATGGCGAAGATCTGACGCAATATCCTGCTCCGGACAGTCCAACCCAGCAGAGGATCAACGAGATCATCTGCCATGTCTGCGGCTGCGGAATGGAAGAGCTGTTTTTCGCAGTAGACGGCTGCGGTGTGCCTGTCCACGCCCTTCCCATGGTCAAGCTGGCGCAGGGATATGCCAGAATGTCCAAACCTGAACTGTTGGGCGAACGCAGAGGTGCGGCTGCCCGCCGTGTCACACGGGCGATGACTGCATACCCCTATGAGGTGGCAGGCACAGGAAGACTGTGCACCTGCCTGATGAGCGCCTTTGGAGACCGGTTATTTGGCAAATCCGGAGCTGCATCTTTCTACGGGATTGGCCTGAAGGACCGTGGCATTGGCATCGCGGTCAAACTGGAGGACGGCTGCTCGGAATTTATGCCGGGTGTTGTGATGAAGGTGCTGACGGATCTTGGTGTGATCTCTCAGCAGGAGCAGGAAAAGCTTGGCGCATGCTGGGAACCGAACATTTATAACCACCACAATCAAGTTGTGGGGCGCAAGGAGATCGATTTTTCCCTGTTGCCCGATATGTGTGAACAGGAGTGTGTTTGATTATGCTGGAACGATTGAAGAATTTAGCGATCCCTCTGCCGGAGGATATTCAGAAACAGGAAGATGCCGGTTATTTTGCTGCGGCGCAGGATCTGATCGACCGCCGTTTGGCAGGCCCTCTGCCCCATGCGCTCAGAGAGCGGTTGGAGCTTGAAAAGAACCGGCTGATCGAACTGGAGGGAGAGTATCCCTTCCCCTATGAGCAGGCATTTGAAATGCTTCAGGGCGAGATCCGGGACTTCACCAAGGAAGAGTTCGATGAGCTGATCGCAGAAAATCAGGTGGATTGGCTCTATCGGGAAGGTAAGATGTATTTTGTGCGCCATTTCCATGAGAATTTGCGCAAGGTGCAGCATCCCGTTACACAGCGCCTGATCGTGCCTGAGGACGCGCAGGCGGCCAAGATGAAGCAAGATGTTCTGAATGGGAATATGCGCTACATGAAAGAGCACGGCGGGACGGCATATTATATCCGTATCCGCTCGACGCTGAAGGTGGGCGAGAATGGGCGGATCGGCGAGCCGATCACCGTTCATCTTCCTATTCCCAACAACAGTCCGCAGGTGAAAAACTTCCGGATCCATACGCTCAGCCCGGATGCTTTTGTAGCGCCTGAGGACGCAGAGAGCCGCACGGTATGCTTCCAGAAAAATCTGGAAGCGGGAGATGAGTTTACGGTGGAGTACAGCTTTGAGAACCACCTGACCTATGTGGACCCGGATCCGGACAAGGTCTGCGCAGAGCAGCCGTCCTTCTGCCTGGAAGAAGAGGCACCTCATATCATGTTCACCCCTCTGATCCGTGCGATGTGTCAGGAGATCGTCGGTGATGAGACCAATCCGCTTTTGAAGGCAAAACGGATCTATGAGTACGTCACCGACAGAGTGCGCTATTCTTATGTGCGCCGGTACAGTACTATCCTGAATATTCCGGAGTATGCTGCGGTCAACCAGAAGGGTGACTGCGGCGTGCAGGCAGTGCTGTTTATCACGCTGTGCCGCTGCGCCGGCGTGCCGGCCCGCTGGCAGTCCGGCCTGTTTGCTGCGCCCTATGATATTGGCGGACATGACTGGGCACAGTTTTATGTTGCACCCTATGGCTGGCTGTATGCCGACCTGTCCTTTGGCGGAAGCGCGCATCGCCTTGGAAATGAGAAACGCCGCGCATTCTATTTTGGCAATCTGGATCCCTTCCGCATGCCGGCCAACCTGGCGTTCCAGCATGAGTTTATCCCGCCGAAGCAGTTTATGCGCAACGATCCGACTGACAATCAGTATGGTGAGTGCGAGTATAACGACCGCGCGCTGACGCTCAAGGAATACAGCTGCGAGCATACCATGGTGGATATTCATCAGATCGGCTGAGAGACGGACGGCGTTTATCCTTTTAGAACTTACACTTGAGAAGGGCGGGCAGAGAGCGGAAGCACAGGAAGGGCGGGATAGCTAGCCTTCCGGCATTTGACGCGCTGCGCGCCCCTCAAGACAATTCCAATCAATTTCACAAAGGCCGCGCTGCGCTTGCCGGGCTTGCAGCCCGTTTCCTGCGCGCGGCGGAAAGGTATGGTCGTAAGCATGAAGGTATTTATCAGTGCGGATATTGAAGGCGTAGCGGATCTGGTCTCCTTTGCCGAAGCAGGAAATGAAAATCCTCAGCTTTATACACGCGGAATGGAACAGATGAGCCGCGAGGTTGGCGCGGTGTGCCGCGGGGCAATCGCTGCGGGAGCTGAGATAGTTACAGTCAAAGATGCCCATGGAGGGGGAATGAACATCTTCCATGAGTATCTTCCTGAGCAGGCGCAGCTGATCCGCGGCGAGATGCGCAGCCCTTATTCCATGATCGGCAATATAGATGGCAGCTATGATGCCGTCGTCTTTGTCGGGTATCATGACGCAGCAGGGCAGGACGGAAACCCGATGGCGCATACGATCAGCAGCAGACGCATCAGAGAAGTTACCATCAATGGTGTGCCTGCCGGGGAGTTCCACCTGTTCTCCTATGCGGCAATGGGACTCGGCGTCCCAACGGCTATGATCTCCGGAGATGCGGCGATCTGCGAAAAGGCCAAAGCGGTCAACAGCCGGATTGAAACGGTTGCGACTAAGGAGGGCGTTGCTGCGGCTGTGATCAGCCGCCATCCCAAAGCGGTGGAGCGAGAATTGGAGGAAGCAGCCAAACGGGCGCTTAGCGGAGATCTGAACCGCTATCGTTATGCGCTTCCGGAACATTTTCGGGTCACGGTGGCATACCAGAAGCATTATGATGCCGCCTATGCGTCGCATTATTTCAACACAAGACGACTGGATGCGCACACGGTGGAGTTTTGCAGTGATGACTATGAGGAAGTCCTGCGCTTTTTCCACTTTGTGCTTTGATCCCCATGAATTTATAGGCAGGAGGACATGATATGAAACCATTTCCCAAACGGCTCAAACTGGCTGATCTGCCGACCAGAATTGAAAAACTGGAGCGGTTTTCGGAACGGACCGGGCTGAATGTATATGTGAAGCGAGACGATATGTCCGGTATGGAGTGGTCAGGCAACAAGATCCGCAAATTGGAATTCTCGATCCAGGAGGCATTGGATCGGGGCGCAGATACCCTGATCACCTGCGGTGGGATCCAGTCAAATCACTGCCGCGCTACGGCAGCTGCGGCAGCGCGGCTGGGTCTGCGTTCCTGCCTGCTGCTCCGCACGGACGATCCCGACCCGCTCTTGGACGGAAACTATTTCATTGATAAGGTACTTGGCGCCGACATACGCTTTATTTCGGCGGAGGATTATCGCAGCCGCCGGGGCGAAGTGATGGAGGAACTGGCCGGAGAATTTGAACGTCAGGGCCACAAGGCGTACATCATTCCCGAGGGCGCTTCCAACGGAATCGGCACCTTCGGCTATCTGTCCTGCATGCAGGAGATATTGCAGCAGGAGAAGGAAATGGGTGTGCAGTTCGATACGATCGTAGATGCGGTCGGTTCCGGCGGAACGCTTGCCGGCCTTGTACTGGCGAACAGGCTCTATGGGCTGAATAAGCGGATCGTGGGCATCAATGTGTGCGATGATGCAGACTTTTTCCAGCATCGTGTTTCCGATATTGTGTCGGAAGCGGCGGCCTATTTGGAGGAACCCTTGCAGGTTGCTCCGGAGGAGATCGAAATACTGGATGGCTATGTGGGCCGCGGCTATGCGCTGAGCCGTAAGGAGGAACTGGACTTTATCCGAGACTTTGCAAGAATGGAAGGGCTGGTTCTCGACCCGGTTTATACCGGAAAATGCATGTATGGCTTTGCGTGCGAAGTGGACAAGGGAAGCTTCCAAAAGAGCGGGAACGTTCTCTTCCTGCATACCGGTGGACTTTTTGGCCTGTTTCCGGTGAAGGAACAGTTTGAACTGTAAAGAAAGAGGTGAGAGCAGAATGAATTTTGTTGATTTTCATGTGGATACCCTTTACCGCCTGTTTTACCGGGCAAAGGGAGAAGTCGGCGATCTGTGGAAAAATAACTGCCATATAGATCTGGAGCGGGAAATCGCCAGCGGATACACGGCGCAGCTGTTTGCCTGCTTCCTCGATTTGGCGGAAAAGCCTAAGCTGGGCAGCAGCTACGAGGATGTTCTGGGCATGATCGAGCTCTTTTACCAGCAGATATCGGCAGACAAGGAAAAAGTCGGCTTTGCGGGAAACTACGCGCAGTACAAGGAAAATAAGGAACAGGGAAAGCTGTCTGCATTCCTGAGTCTGGAAGAGGGCGGCGTATTGGAGGGAGACCTCAAGCGTCTGAATGTGCTGTACGATAAGGGCGTGCGGGTGATGAACCTGACGTGGAACCACGAGAATTGCCTTGCCTATCCCCACCGTCCTGCGGAATTCCAGAATAAGGGGCTCAAGCCCTTTGGCCTTGAAACCGTGCAGCGAATGGACGAGCTGGGCATGGTGGTAGATGTTTCCCACCTTTCGGACGCTGGGTTCTGGGATGTGGTCAAGCATGGAACGCGCCCCTTTATGGCGACCCACTCCAACTCCAGAGAGGTGCGGAATGTGAGCCGTAATCTGAGCGACGAGATGATCCGGGCGCTGGCAGATCGCGGCGGCATCATGGGTCTAAACTTCTATTCCGATTTTCTGTCGGATGATCCTGTTGGCAGGATCGACGATATGCTGCGCCACTGCCGCCACATCATGAATGTGGGCGGAGAGCAGGTGCTTGGACTGGGCACAGACTTTGATGGCATGGAAACGGAAATCGAGGTCAACGGTGCCGGAGAGATGCCAAAACTGGCGCAGGCCATGGATCGAGCGGGCTTCAGCACAGATCAGATCGAGGGAATCTGCTATCGGAACGCAGAGCGTTTCTTTGCCCGCTATTGGGGCGAAAAGTGAAAATAAAAAGAAGCAGCCAAGGCCCTGAAATGGGCTTGGCTGCTTTCTCATCGCTGCGATAGGCGTTATGTGTTGAGAAATCTGCAGGAATCACAGTTGCAAGAGGGGCGTACCCTTACGCGTCAAGCTCTGCGATTGCTTCGACTTCACACAGCACACCCTTGGGGAGAGAGCGTACCGCCACGCAGGCGCGTGCGGGCTTCTGGGTGAAGTAGGTCTCGTAAACGGCATTGAACACAGCAAAATCTGCCATGTCTGCCAAATAGCAGGTTGTTTTGACGACCTTTTCCATGCTGGTGCCCGCAGCTGCTAAAATAGCAGCTACATTCTTGCAGGACTGATGTGCCTGTGCCTCAATGCCTTCCGGCACAACGCCGGTTTCGGGAACGACAGGGATCTGACCGGAGGTAAACGCCGCTCTGCCCAGACAAACTGCCTGAGAGTACGGACCGATCGCGGCCGGCGCCTGAGAAGTGCTGATCTTTTTCATAAAATGATCTCCTATCCTGCCGCTGGTGCGGCGTGTTATTTCTTGTGGCAGAAGCCTCCTCGCAAACGGGCACGGCGCATACTGTCATCAAGCTATCTCTACGATACCAATGAATTATTATTTAGTCAATAGTTTTTTTCTCATTCGCATTAAATTTTCTTATTTGCGTTAAATTTTGACAGCACTTTGTTGCAATTCAACATTTTTTGAGGTATAATACAAAAAGAAGTTGTACAAGAAAGGATAAAGCCTGTGACACCGAAAGAATTTAAGCTGACAGAAATGGATCGAGAGATCCTCAAGTCCTACCAATACATGCTGGATGGTCTCGCTCTTTACCTTGGCGACAGCTATGAGATTGTGCTTCACAGTTTGGAGGATCTAGGTCACTCTGTTATCAAGATCATCAATGGACACTATACCAAGCGTGAGGTGGGGGCGCCCATTACCGATCTGGCGCTCTCGATGCTTCACGATATTCAAAAAAGCCAAACACCGCATTCTATGGTCTACTTTAACCGAAGAGAGGGGCGTACCTTAAAGTCGGTAACAATACCGGTAGTAGGAGAAGGAGATCGTATTATCGGACTTGTCTGCATGAATTTTCAGTGCGACGTACCGTTTTCTCAGTTTATTTCTGCATTTCTTCCGACTGCATCCGACATGACCATATCCCGTGAGACAGAAAGCTTTAATGCAGATATCGATGAGGTCATCTCCACAGCAATGGCAAAGGCGCGGGAGAATGTTTCTGCATCGGCGAATATCCCCTCCACCAACCGCAACAAGGAGATCATACGCCAACTGTACCAGCAGGGAATCTTTAATATCAAAGACTCTGTTGTATGGGTCTCGGAGAGCTTGGGAATTTCAAAAAATACCGTCTATCTGCATCTTCGTAACCTGAAGCAAGAGCTTCCGATGTGACAGCAAGGGCTGATGAGCGCTGCCTTTTCTGCGCGAATGAGGCGAACCCTCACCACTGGCGAAACCGACAGAATAAGAAAAAATCCCGAAAGATCATCTTTCGGGATTTTTTGTCAGCCGCTGAGTTCGCGAATCTCGTCCTGAATGAGCCGGCCTGCCGCGGCGGCGAGCTGATCCATGCGGCGGATGCGCGCAAGGTCACGCCCGTAGATGGTGTTTGCGGCAGGGACGCTTGTGTTTTCTCCTGTGAAAACGGCGGCGACGCGAACGCCCTGCGCGCGCAGGACGCGCACCTCCTCTGCCGTGTCGTCTACGCCGACATGGCCATCGTAGTCGCGGCTGAGGGGAATCTTGCCGCTCGGCAGGATCTTGTGGCTGTCGTCAGGCGAGGCGTCGGTCAAAAGGAGCAGCAGGTGCTTCTCGGCGGGAGCAGAGCGGATCAGCTCGCCCGCGCCGCGCAGCGCAAGGCCGTCGCGGTTCCAGCCGGCGGCAAAGTAGTTGAAAACGTTGCGCTCTCCGTTCCTGTCGGAAAAGTCCTTCAAAATGCGCAGCACGGTGTAGCCGCGCAGACTGCAAAAGCTCGTCACGCGCACGGGAATGCCGCACGCAGCAAGACTTTTGGCGAGAATGTAACCCTGAATGGCGATGGTTTCCTGACAGTGCAGGCGCGAAGCTGAGGCGTCGAGCATCAGATCGACCGCAAAGCCGGGGCGGCTCTCTTCGTCATTGCGGAGGAAGACGCGGTCGTCATGCAGCACCGGCTCGCGCCATACGCGCGTGCCGTCGAGCCAACCCTGACGGGCGGGGACGCGCTCGGGCTGCTGGTGAACGAGCAGGCAGTTTCGGATCTGCTCGCTCAGACGCGCAAGCGCGCTCTGGTGCAGGTCAAGATCGTGCGCGAAGGCGGCGCGGTTCCGCTTGGCCTGCGCTTCGGCTTGCTCGTAGAGGCGCTGCGTGTCCGCGCTGAGCAGCTGTGACGATGCGCTTGCACCCTTTGTGAACCAGAGATGGCAGCCAAGATGGTTTCCCGTGCAGAGCTGCTGCTCGATGCGCGCGAGCGTCTGGGGGGAGTAGATGCTGCGGCCGAAGCAGCGCTCGATGTAGTCGCGATCCTGCGTTTCGTGCTCGTTGGAACGCAGGCGAGAGCGCAGCGCGTTCGAGACTTTGACCATGCCGTTCTCTCCCGGCATAGCGGAGCGGCCGATGGTCAGATCGTCCGTGCGGACGATCTCGGTCGGCAAGAGCTTTGTGAGCAGTGGCGCCCATTTGTCGCTGAAGTGAAAGTGAAAGGCCTCTTTCTTGTGCACCGTGCCGTCGAATTGCAGGTATTTTTGGAAGGCTGCGCGCACGGCGGTTTCCAGCTCCGCCGCGCTCAGCGTGCCGGGGCAGGCAAGCGCCGCGGAAAGCCCCTTTTCCCACGGGGCAAGCAGCGGCGGCTTCTGCGAAAGTACCGTTTTCCACCGCGCAGACTGGAGCGAGTAGACGAGTTGATTCTTCTCCATCCACTCCTGACGGGAGAGCTGATATTCCGAGGCGAAGAATTCCTCTGCATGGCCGCGGCGCAGCTGGGCGAGCACGGGACGCACAGGCAGTTCCTTCTCATAGGCCGCGTTTTCAAGTGCCAGCCACGTAAGCTCGTCAAAAACGCTCTGGCGCGCGTCGCCCACCCAGGCGGAAAAAAGACGCGCCGGCATCTCGTCGCCGAACCACTTGTGTACGAGGCCGATGATGCAATTCATATAAAAGTCCGGTTCACCGTTCGGTTTAAGCGCCAGAAATTGCGGTTCGAACCGGTAGTCCCCGCTTGCCGTCCACACGAGGTTGATCGCGCGGCGCTGCTGGGCGGAATAGCTTGACGTTTCCATGTCAGTCGGTGAACAGGCGGCTGCGGTCGAGCTTGGCGGGAATGCGCGCCGCGATCACATCGCGGATCAAGCTCTGCTCGTAGGCATCAAAGGCCTTGTTGGTAATGCCCATGTCGAGCGCCCGGTTCGCACCCACGCCGCAGCGGATCAGGCGCAGTGCGTCCAGAAGACCGCGCAGGTCGAGCGCCTTGGAGGAGATCTCCGCGCTCTCACACTTTTTTTGCAGCTCAAGGAACAGCAGAGCAAACTGCTCCTTGTATTTCTTCTCAAGCGTTGGGAACTCGTCGCCCAGAAGACGCACAAGACCGCTCTGGTCAATGGACGGCATCTGAATGACGACGAAACGGGAGGTCAGCGCCTCGTTCAGCTCGCGCGTGCCGGCATAGCCGTAGTTCATCGTGCCGATGAAGCGCGCGGCGGGATCGACCTCTACGCGCTCGTAGCCCGGCACGTCGATGGCGCGGCGGAAGTCGAGCGTCGCGTGCAGCACGGCCAGCGCCTCATTTTTTGCCATGTTGATCTCGTCAAGCACGCCGAAGCCGCCGTGCTTTGCGCAGAGATATACCGGGCCGGGGCGGAAGCGGACCTCGCCGCCTTCAAACGTATCCATGCCGATGAGACTGGCTGCGTCCATGTTGACGTGGAACGATACGTCCCACGCGGGGCGGGCAAAGGCCTGCGCAAGATTCTCTGCCAGCACATTTTTGCCTGTGGCCTTGCTGCCGGCAAGCAGCAGGTTTTCTCCGCACAGAATGGCGGCGACCGCCTCTTCCCATACGTCCTTTCCGTAATAGTGATACCGCGGCTGCGGCACACGGTTTTCAAGCGGCTGCGGCGTGGGATACTGCGCGCGGAACGCCTGAATGCCGTTCAAAAGATCGGGGCTGAGCCCCTCTTGCTTCAAAAAGTCTAACAAATGCGATCACTCTTTCCAATCGCGTGCCTTGCACGCCTGCTTTTTCGCCCTTATCATAGCACGTGGCGAACAAGTTGCAAGTTATTTTTTTGCGAATTCTACATGACATGGGTCAAGAGCCGTCAAGAAAGCCGGAATAATCTGACGCCCTTGCGAAACCTATTTGCGCGCGGGTACTTCATGGAATCACTGGACTTTATTATCTTGTTATGATATCATTAAAAAACTTGATGGTCTTGACCTTGTGTGTGCGGCGGCGTCTGATTGGCTCAATATGTCCTCATATCGGGGAAACAAATTTGTGATGTGTCAGTATAGGAGAAAAAACCATGGTTTTTATCGTCATTCTTTCGTCCGTTCTTCTGGCGGTCTGCACTTCGCTTAAACCGATCTATCTCCAGAATGCCATCGACGCGGTCGAGGCGGGCGCGGACAGCGCGCTGACGCTGTTTGGCTTCTACGTCGCAAGCATTCTTGGCATCATGCTCTTTGAAACGGTGCGCCAGCTCAGCACGGGCAAATATCGAAACAGCGTCCTGTTCGGCCTCAAAAAGAAGGTCATGGCGCATATCATCCATATGCCGCCCCGGAAATTTCAGGAGGAGCAGGGGCAGAACTATGTCACCACGCTGAACAACGAGATCGAGATGCTGGTGGACAGCTACTATGTCACCCGCCTTGAGCTCGCGTACAGCATTCTGGTGCTGATCACCTGCGTGATCGCGCTGCTGTATATCAACAGCTCTCTTGCTTTGATCATCGTCATTTCCACCGTTTGCCCGATCATCGCGTCGGCGGTGCAGGGTAAGGCGCTGGAAAAGCGCACGAACTTCTACACGATGGCGCTCGAAAAGCTCAACGTCATGATCGGCAACCTGATCCACGGATATCCGACGATCAAGGTGAACCACGTCGAGCGCGAGTACTTAGCGACGCTGGAGCGCGACAACGAGAGCGCCGCCAAGGCGGAATTCGCCAAGTCCAAGACGAAAATCCGCGTCAACATGATCATCGGCTTGCTCTCCTACGCGGGCGAAGCGGTGATGGTCGGCTTCAGCATTTATGAGATCGCCAGGGGGCGCTTGTCCGTCGGCGCGCTGGTCGGCGCGCTGCAACTGTCCGAAATGCTCGTCATCCCGACGAACAGCATTTCCTATCAGCTCTCGGAGATGAAGAGCGTGGAGAGCATCCGCCAGAAGATCAGCAGCCTCCTCTCCGCCCCCGAGAGCAGCGCCGCCGCGGCGGAGGCCGCGCCCATCGAGCGCATCGAGCTGAGCGACGTTTCCTTCCGGCACGAAGAAAAGGACATCCTTTCCCATGTCGATTACCGCTTTGAGGCGGGGAAGAAGTACCTCATTCTGGGTGAAAACGGCAGCGGCAAGAGCACGCTCTTCAAGCTGCTCACCGGTCTTGAATCGGAGTACGAGGGCTGCATTTCCGTCAACGGAACGGACATCCGGGGGCTGTGGCCCGCGCTTTATGATGAGATTGGCGTCGTCCTTCAGGACGCGTTCCTCTTTGACGATACCTTCCTCCAGAACGTCACGCTCTATCGCCCGGAACTCCAAGGGCGCGTCGAGCCTGTGATGCGCTCTCTGGGAATGGACGCCTTCCTTGCATCGCACGACCTTGACCAGCCGTTCCAGAACACGAAGGGAAACCTTTCCGGCGGCGAAAAGCAAAAATTAGCGCTCGCCCGCGTGCTGGTCGAGAATAAGCGCGTCATCTTTCTGGACGAGGCCACCGCGAACATGGACAAGGCCAGCAGCCAGCAGATCCTGTCGCAGCTGCTCCAGACGGACGGCCTGACCGTCATCAGCATCGAGCACAAGGTAAGCCCCGAAATCCTCCCGCTCTACGATACGATCCTCGAGCTGAAGGACAAGCGCTTGGTGGAAAGAGCATAATACTGTCAGGTTTTCAAGAACCCCGGCTGCAATCAGGTTGCAACCGGGGTTTTGCTGTGTTCCGGGCGAAAGGATCGGAAAAGCAAGCGACAAAATGCCCCGTCTGTTTCAAGCTTGCTCATGGCGGCATTCTTCTCTCGACGAACAGACGGTTTCCTGTTATACTGAGAGAAAAGGGATCGTGGGAGGACGCGCTGATGAACCATCAGGAATTAAAAAACTTCATTCTCGAGACCTATCCTGCAAGCGCGGATCACCCGTGGCTCCAATACCCCAATTATGAGGTGTTTCGCCACAACAGCAATCAAAAATGGTTTGCCGTGGTGATGGAGCTGCCCAAAAGTAAGCTCGGACTGCAAGGCGAGGAGCGAATGGACGTCGTCAACTTAAAGTGCGACCCCATTCTGATTGGCTCTCTGCTGGCGGAAAAAGGCTTTTTCCCCGCCTATCACATGCGCAAGGACAGCTGGATTACCGCCGCGTTGGACGGCACCGTGTCGGAGGAACAATTAAAACTGCTCCTTGATATGAGTTATCGGGCCACGGCACCGAAGGTGCGCCGAAAAAAGATCAACAACACGAATTTTGCGGAGGATAACGATGAGTGAACGCGCTTTTGCAGCTTCCAATTTGCCTGCCATGAAGATCATTGATATCCGCGGCATCCCCAACATGGAGCCCGTGCGGGGCGGAACCGATGAGTGGTACTGGGCAACGGATTACATTCACGGCGATCTCTATGAAGCGGAAGAGCTGTTCCGAGATGGGCACCCTGTGAAGAGCAACCGGCTGTATCTGATCCATTATCCGGACTGGGCGGTCTATGAGCCGGTGCCGCCCGTGGACGGGCAGTACCTCGGCTATCCCGTGTATGACGGCGGCACGGTTGCGCTGCTGGCGGTGAACTTTGCAGAGCGGGCGATCCGCATTCTGCGCTTTTCTCAGCAGCAAGAGACGGCACGGGAGATCGCAAGGCTTCCCTTGTCCGAGGTGAAGGATTGCTACAACCTGATCCTTCATACATCGCCCCTCTCGCTGACCCGGCAGCCCAAGGACGGTACGTTTGAGCTCATCTGGCCCGAGCGGGCAAGCTTTTCTCTCAGCAGCAGGGAATCCCTTAATTTTCGCGACGGGGACAAGCTCTATTTCAATATCTGGTACGAAGACCCGGACTACCGCGAGGAAATGCTGGTGCGCGCCTTGCCGGACGGCAGGATCTTAGGGCGCTTTCCCGGCGATATCCGCATCATGCCAAACGGGGAGAGGTGGCTCGTCAGATGAATAATAGCATGTTCGTTGAGGCGACCGCGGCCGATGCGCTGACCATTATTGACTTGCGGCGCAGGATATGGGACACGACATACAGAGGCATCTATCCTGACAGCATGATAGATGATTTTGATTGGGCATGGCACAAGGAGAAAGAACTGTCAAGGATCCATCTTCCCGCATATTCCGTGTATCTGATTCAAAAAGATGGTCGGGATATCGGTTATCTGACGATGCATAAGGCTGATGAGATCGTCTTGCAGTCCCTATATATTCTTTCTGAATATCAGCGGCAGGGGATCGGTCGGATCGCATTTGATTTTATCAAAGAATACTGCAAGGAACAGTGCGCGGAGTCTTTCATTTGCCAATGTGTTCCCGATAACCTCGATGCCCGCGCATTCTATGAGAGAATGGGCGGGAAGGTAATTGGAGAGGATTTGGCGAATGAAGAACGATGGCAGAACTCGATTACCTATCGATTTTCGCTGACTGAAGAATCCCCTGCGGGGTTGACAACTTTGAATTGATAGCACAGGAAAAGGAGGAGCAATATGTTTCGGCCAATCAGAAAAAGGAAAAACGAGATCGACAGGAACGCGGTGGAAACGCTTTGTGATGAAATACTACCCCAGCGAACAACTGGCGGAAGAAGAGATCGCGCGCTCGGGAAAAGCGGTGCAGCTCTTTGAGATAACAGTCGAGCATCTCAGCGGGAAAGAGGTTCAGGAGCGGTAACAGCATTCGTGTAAAGTTAATGTAAGCCCTGCGCTGCAAAGCAGCGCAGGGCTTACATCGTTTCAAGCGTTATTCGACGTAGAACATGATCTTCGTGATGTACTCGGATTCGTTGCCGGTGGATAGATAGTCGTTGATCGCAAACTCGTAGGCGTCCGAAACGATTTTGAGTTGATGGCCGCGGCAGTATTCCAAAAGGCGCTCGTAGGCATTCCCGATGGAGAGATAGTCGCCCGTGTGGTGCGTGACCGCGCGCCGTCCGGCGGGCAGCCTGACAACGCCGCGCTCGCTGCTTTTTTCAATCGGCAAAAAGGCGAAGGAGGCCTCGGTATAGCGCCCTTCCTGTATGCGCGAAAGCGGCACAATCGCTCCGCTCTGGAAGAAAATGGGGAGCTGGTCCTTGAACGAGCGGACAAAGCACTGCTTGGTGGCAATGCTGACCGCCTCGAGCGTGTAGGGCGAAGCGACCTCTTGCAGCAAGAGGTGCTGACTTTTCACAGTTTCTACCGACACCGCTGCGCTGTCACTGCGAATGGCAGCGGACTGCTCAAGCTGCGCGCAGCGGTGCGCCACGCGGCTTTTGATGAGCTGCAAGTCCTTGATCTGCCGGTCGATGATGGTGAGCTGCTTGCGCAGCGCGATGAGGGAGGTATCAAGCGTGTAGCTTTTCATGTGCGCCTTGATCGCATCAAGGGAAAAGCCGAACTTTTTCATGATGCAGATCGTGTCCAGATAGTCGAGCTGCGCGGCGCTGTAATAGCGGTAGCCATTCTCGGGGTCGACGTAGGCGGGACGGAAAAGGCCGATCTTGTCGTAAAAAATCAGGGTTTGCCGGGAGATATTCTGGTGCTTTGAGATCTCGCCGATCGTAAACAAATCGTTCATAAAAAACTCCTTGACCTTATACTTACTATACAGTTTATGATCATAGCATGAAATCGGAAACGAAACAAGGAGGAAAACAAAATGAGATCCCGCGCGGCTGTTCTATGGAACAAAATGGTGGATGGGCTGACAGTGAAAAAGATCCTGCTGATCCTGCTGGGAGCGATGATCTGCTCATTCGGCATTCACAATATCCACCAGCGCACAAACATCACCGAGGGCGGCGTGATCGGCCTGATGCTCTTCGCAGAGCACTGGCTGAGACTGTCTCCGGCCTACATCACCCCTGTTCTGGATCTTGCCTGCTATCTGCTGGCATTCCGTTTCCTGGGCGGCAGGTTCATCAAGATCTCCATCATTTCGACATTCTTTGCGTCGCTCTTCTATAAATTCTGGGAGTTGTTCCCGCCAATGCTGCCTGACCTGTCGAACCGTCCGCTGATCGCGGCGGTACTCGGCGGTATGTTTGTCGGCATCGGCGTCGGCCTCATCGTGCGGCAAGGCGGCTCCAGCGGCGGCGACGACGCGCTCGCGCTGTCGATCTCGCATCTCCTGCGCTGGCGCCTTTCTCGCGCCTATCTCTTTACGGACGTTGTGGTGCTGCTGCTCTCGCTCAGCTATATCCCTGTGATGCGCATTGCCTTTTCGCTCATCACAGTGACGATCTCATCGTATCTTATCGACTATGTCAGAGGATACGGCACGGCAAAGGAAACGGCGAAAGAGGACAACCAAATCCTGAAGGCGGGAACGCGCCTGAGCGCTGAAGCGGCCGATTGAGACCGCCTGCGGTGAAAAAAGAGCCCTTCTTCTCAGAAGAAAGGCTCTTTTGGCTTATTGTGCTGTGGATATGGCCCGATTATCGGCCAAGCTCTTCGTCCGCGTAATCGCGGGATTCCTCAGCGGCGAGGCGCTGCTTTCTCCGGCGTTCGATGGCTTCGCCAACGTCGCACCAGCTTCCGATGATCAGGCAGACGAGCGAGCAGAACGCAAGGCCTGCGGCCACGAGCTTCAATACCAGACGAGCGGTCTTTCCCATAGCGGTTACCCCCTTGAAATGTTGTATCGCCATTATAACACGCTTTGCCCGCCATTTTCAACTGCGATTTCCCACTTGCGGTGCATCGTGCGAGCGACTGATCTGATCTTACTAAATTATTGCGAACTGGTATTTGCAACAATACCAGTTCGCTGCTATGATGGGGGCATCTTAGGAGAAGGAAGTGTTTCCCATGAACCAGAAAAGCATCAACAAGCTGACCGCACTCGGTATGATGTGCGCCCTCGTCTTCGTCAGCAACTATCTTCGCATCACCATGCCCATCGCCATCGGCGGGCGAACCTCTTTTACGCTGGCCAACATTATGTGCTGCCTTTCCGGCCTGCTGCTCGGGCCTGTGGGCGGTGTGGCATCTGCGCTCGGGTCTGCGCTGTATGACCTGACCAACCCCGCTTATGCAGCGGAGTGCTGGATTACCTTTATCACCAAGGGCATCATGGGCATGGTGGCAGGCTTTGCCATGAAAGACCGCGCAACGCCGAAGTACGGCCGCTGTACGGCTGCTGCCGCATTGGGCTGCCTTGCCTATTATATCCTTTACTTTTTCAAGTCCTTTGCCTACGATGGGCTGCTGATCGGCGGCCTTCCCGCCGCCACTGCGGCCGCGGCGCTGCTGCTGAAGATCCCGGCCTCTATTTTTAACGGCACGGTCGCCATTGTTCTTGCGCCGCCTCTGTGCCTTGCCCTGCGCAAGGCCTTGCAGCAGACCAATATTCAGCTGCCGTAAGCGCGCGAAGCGGGGTTCCTTAAAAATTGATTCCACACAAAACACAGAAAAGCCGGGAACTGACCGTAAGGGTCAGTTTCCGGCTTTTTGTTCATGTGCTGTGGGGGAGGACTGCTTCGCGGAGCGCAAGCGCCATGCTTTTGAAGAAAAACAGACAATATTTCTTCAATGGTGATGGATTTCTTTGAGCGGTTTTGCTATACTTTTGCTATCAGTAGCAAAAACGATGTTTTTAAGGAGGGCTATCCTATGCTGACTATCAATGAGACCCGTCTTTTGAACCGTATCCACGCGCTCGGCGCTGTCGGCATTGACGCTGACGGCCGCCGCACCCGCCTTGCCGCCTCCGATGAGGACAAGGCAGGGCGCGATCTCGTGTCCCGCTGGATGCGCGAGGCAGGACTCACCGTCGTGACCGACTACATCGGAAATCTCTTCGGCATCTGGACACCGGAAGGCTGCGCGGAGACGGAACCGGTCATGACCGGCTCGCACATCGACACCGTGATCAATGCGGGGCAGTTTGACGGCTGCTATGGCGTTCTCGCGGCGCTTGAGGTCGTGGAAACGCTCAAGGCCTCCGGATTTGTGCCTGCGCGCCCCATTGCCGTCGTTGCCTTCACCAATGAAGAGGGGGTGCGCTACGCGCCGGATATGCTCGGCTCTCTTGTCTACGCTGGCGGCTATCCGCTCGAGCAGGCACTCGCCACCGTCGGCACCGACGGTGCCGTGCTCGGCAAAGAGCTCAAGCGCATTGGCTATGCGGGCACTGTCGCGCCGGGATTCCTCAAGCCCTGTGCGTTTGTGGAGGCGCACATTGAGCAGGGGCCTATTCTTGAGACCGAGGGCATTGCCATCGGCGCGGTCGAGGATCTTCAGGGCATTTCGTGGCAGCGCATTACCATCGAGGGGGAACAGAACCACGCCGGCACCACGCCGACGGCATACCGCGCGGACGCGGGGCTTGCCGCGGCAAAGGTTATGACCTTCCTGCGCAGCCGTTGTGAGCTGCCCGGCAGCCGCACCGTCGCCACCACCGGCTGCATCGCCTTCGAGCCGAACGCCATCAACGTGATCCCCGGCAAGGCGGTATTCACCGTGGACGTTCGTAACCCCGATGCAGCGCAGCTTTGCGCCGAGGAACAGGCGCTTGCCGACTACCTCACGGAACTGGAAAAGACAGACCGCGTCAAGATCACGACCGAACGGCTCAGCCGCTTTGCCCCTGTGCTCTTTGATGAGGGCATCGTGCGCCTCGTCGAAGATTCCGCTGTCGCACGTTCTCTTTCCTGCCGCCGTATGACCTCCGGCGCGGGGCAGGATGCCCAGATGCTCGCGCGCATCTGCCCTACGGCAATGATCTTCGTCCCCAGCGTGCGCGGCATCAGCCACAACCCGCTGGAGCTGACCCGCGACGCCGATGTCGCCGCGGGCGCCAACGTGCTGCTCGACGTGGTCGCGCAGCTTGCCGCAAAGTGACGGCAGCAGAGAAATATGATCGAACAAGGGACGCCGCGATAAAGCGGCGTCCCTTGTTGCAGTCCATGGAAGAAAGTGATTCAACAGGCGGGCGGCGAAACTTTGGTGAACAGGCGGCTGAGGCAGAGGGTAGAAAACGCCATCGTCTGCCCGGCAGCGTCCTTGGCGACCTCTGTTCCCGTAATGCCCATTGCAACGCCGATGTTCGCTTGTGGGAAAATACATGCTTCCCCCTGCGTTGTCAAGCATTATCTGAATGAATTTTACCGGAAATGCTCCTGCGGCATTGGTGAAAAGGCAGATCCCTTAACAGAGCGCAGGCAGCGCGGTGTTTTTACGGCGTGGAAGCATCGGCAGGACTTTTGACGGAGAAAATCTTGTGTTGCAAACAGGGCGGACGGACGTTTTCTGACCTCACACCGGCCTTTTTCATACTTTCGTCATTATGGCTAAAATTTATACAAAATGCCACAATTTTTCAATATTGCTTGACAACATTTGTGCAAGATGTTATCTTAGCAACAAGATCCCTGTCATTCATTTGCCGCTCTTGCGCGTCATACACATCAGTAAGGACGGCGTGAATGCGGGGATCGATCCCGCACGGCGGACATCCACCCCTGCAAGCCCCGACCATTCCGGGAGGGAATTGGTCACCACAATTTGAAGGAGGATTAAACCATGCGCAAATCTATGAAGAAGCTCATTGCTCTCACCCTGACCTGTCTGATGCTCGCGACACTGTTCGTCGGCTGCGGGTCGAAGGACGAAGGAGGCGGTTCCGACGGCGATGTCATCAAGCTTGGCTGGATGGGCTCGCTGACCGGCGACCAGGCTGCTTTCGGTACCTGCGAGAGCCAGACGGTCCAGATGCTCGTTGACGATCTCAACGCCAACGGCGGCCTGCTCGGCAAGCAGGTCAAGCTCTTCTGCTACGACACCAAGGGCGACGCGCAGGAGGCGGTCAACGTTGCCAAGCGCCTGTGCGCGCAGGATAAGGTCTGCGCGATCATCGGCCCGAACGCTTCCGGCCAGTGCATCGCCATTCAGTCCGTTCTCGACCAGTACAAGATCTCCGATATGTCCACCGTGGCGACCAACGAGAAGGTCACCGTGCAGGACGGCCAGCTCAAGGAATATAACTTCCGCGTCTGCTTCATTGACCCCGTTCAGGGCCGTATCGCCGCTTCCTTCATCGCCGACTATCTCGGCTATGACAAGGCTGCGATCCTCTACGATGTCAACGACGACTATGCCCAGGGCCTGAAGGACAACTTCATCTCTGTCTACACCTCCAAGGGCGGCACCGTGGTCGCCGAGGAAGGCTACACCGCGGGCGACACCGACTTCACCGCTCAGCTCACCAAGATCAAGGAGGCTCAGCCCCAGATCATCTTCACTCCCATCTTCTATCAGGATTTCATCATGATCCACAAGCAGGCTCGTACTCTCGGCATTGACCTTGCCATGGTCGGCGGCGACGGCTGCGCGTCCGAGGTTCTCTTCGACGCTGCCGACGCGGTGGACGGCTCCTACGTCATCAACCACGTCTCCCTGACCGACCCTGCCGGCGAGAGCTTCCGCAAGGAGTACGCTGAGAAGTACAACGGCGCGAAGATGGAGCTCAACGGCTACATGGCGCACGACGCGTTCCTGACCTGGGTCGCGGCGGTCGAAAAGGCCGGCAGCGACGACCCGCAGGCCATCACCGACGCTTACACGCAGATCACCGTCGAGGGTCTGACCGGCACCATCAAGATCTCTCCGGAGGATCACAACCCTGTTGATAAGGCAGGCTGCGTGGAGCGCATCGACGGCGCGAACAAGACCTATATCTTCGAGACGAAGATCGCGTAACCGTAAATCGCACAGGCAAATGAATTTTGCTTCTTTACGACACTCGGGCGCCCCGTGCGGGGCGCCCGAGGTCAACAGGATAAAGGAGGCTATACATGGGTTTTGAGTATTTTCTCCAGCAGCTGGTAAACGGCATCTGTCTCGGCGGTATGTATGCGCTGATGTCGGTCGGCTATTCGCTGGTGTACAGCATTATGAACTTTTCCAACTTTGCCCACGGAGGCGTCATCATGGTCGGCGCTTATGTGGGCTATTTTGCTCTTACGTCGCTGAACGTTCCGTTTTTTCCGGCGTTCCTGCTGTGCGGCTTAGGAAGTGGTCTGCTCGCGGTCATCATCGAGCGCCTGGTCTATTCGCCGCTGCGTAAGCGCCACGCCCCGTCGCTCTACTTCATCATCTCGGCGATGGGCGCGTCCATTTTCCTTGAAAACTTCGTCATCGCCACCATCGACGGAACTCCCAGAAACTATCCCCCGATCTTCGATAACCGCATCAGCATCGGCGGGATCTCCCTCGGCGTGGACAGTTTGCTGATGATCGTGGTTTCGTCCGTCGCGCTGCTGATTTTGATGTTCATCATACAGAAGACCAAGGTCGGCCTCGCCATTCGTGCCTGCGCTTACAGCGAAAAGGCTTCGACCCTTATGGGCATCAACGGCGACCTCGTTATCTTCATCATCTTCCTCATGGGCGGTGTACTTGCGGGCTTTGCCGGTATGCTCTACGGCATGCGCTTCATCGTCAAGCCCACCATCGGTCAGGTCACGAACAAGTCCTTTGTCGCGGCGGTGTTCGGCGGTCTCGGCAGTCTCCCCGGTGCAATCGTCGGCTCGGTGCTGCTTGGCATCATGGAGATCTTCGTCGCGTCCTTCAATTCCAACCTGCGTGATCTGTTCGTGTACGCGCTGCTGATCCTCGTCCTTATCATCAAGCCGTCCGGCCTGATGGGCAAGGTCGTGGAAGACAAGGCATAAGGAGGGAGGAACGATATGTTTAGCTGGTATTACATCGAAGGTATCCTCATTCAGTCCTGCTACACCCTGCTGATCGTGTTGGGCCTTTCCATCCTCACGGGCTACACCGGTATGTTCTCGTTCGGTCACGCGGGCTTTGTGTGCATCGGCGCGTACGTGTCCGTCATCTGCACAATGGCGTTTGGCCTGCCGTACTGGCTCTCGCTCATTCTTGCCGGACTCGTCGCCATGCTGCTCGGCGCGGGACTCGGTAAGATCACGCTCAACCTCAAGGGCGACTATTTCTGCATTGCCACGCTCGGCGTGGGCGAGGCGATCCGATTGATCTTCAACAATTTGCAGCTCAATATCAACGTCGGCGGCAAGGGCTTCCTGCTCGACGGTGCGAAGGGCGTTGCGAGTATCCCGCTGCACACCACTTTTGCAGGCTCGCTCGTGATCGTCGTCATTTTCCTCACCGCCACGGCGCTGCTGATGAACTCCAAGCACGGGCGCAGCATGCTCGCCGTGCGCGAGGACGATCTGGCCGCGCAGATGAGCGGCATCAACACCTTCCGCTCCAAGATGCTTGCCATGTGCATGTCCGCGCTCTACGCCGGCATCGCCGGCGGTATGATGGCGCACTACTTCGGTTATCTCCAGCCCAAGATGTTTATGATGGTCAAGTCCACGGAATATACCATCATGGTCATTTTCGGCGGTATGGGTTCCATCACCGGCTCGGTGCTCGGCACGGTGCTGCTGTGCGCACTGCCAGAGCTGCTGCGCGCGGTGGGCGACTGGCGACTTGTGATGTACGGCCTTGCCGTTATCATCATCATGATCGTCCGCCCGAAGGGCCTCATGGGCGGCAAGGAGTTTCCGATTGGCCGCATCTGCCGTGCCATTGGCCGCATTTTCACCGGAAAAAAGAAGGACCTGCCCCCGCCTGACGGCGGAAACGGCAGCGGAGAGGAGGCGCTGGTATGACGGATATCACCTTTAAGAATCACGATCCCGATGTTATGCTTGAACTCTGGCACGTTACCAAGCGCTTCGGCGGTCTGACTGCCGTGGGCGATGTCTCCTTTAAGATCAAAAAGGGCGAGATCTACGCCCTGATCGGCCCCAACGGCGCCGGTAAGACCACCATCTTCAATCTCATCACCGGCGTCTACGCGCTCACGGAAGGCCGCGTCATTTTCAACGGCACGGTCATCGGACAGGGCGAGGATATCATTAAGGACGACATGCGCGAGACCGAGGTCAAGCCCTTCCAGAAAAAGCCCTACGACATCATGTCCCGCGGCATGGCGCGCACCTTCCAGAATATCCGCCTGTTCAAGAGCGAAACGGTGTACAATAACGTTCTCACGGCCTGCCACGCGGGCGCGGACTACAACATCTTTCAGTCCCTCTGGCGCTTCAAGTTCGGCCCCAAGTGGCTGACGAAGTACTACTGGCAGGAAAAGGCGCTGCGCGAGAAGACGGAAGAGCTTCTCAAGATCATGGGCATCTGGGAGCAGCGCGATATGATCGCGGTCAACCTGCCCTACGGCCAGCAGCGCAAGCTGGAGATCGCCCGTGCGCTGGCGACCGATCCGAAGCTTTTGCTGCTCGACGAGCCTGCCGCCGGTATGAACCCGGAGGAAACGCTCGCGCTGATGGATCTTATCCGTGAGATCCGCGACCGCTTCGACCTCACCGTGCTCATCATTGAGCACCACATGGACCTCGTAATGAATGTTTCCGACCGCATTTTCGTGCTCAACTTCGGCAAACCCCTTGCCGAAGGCACCCCTGCGGAGATCCAGAGCAATCCTGAGGTCATCGAGGCCTATCTCGGAAAGGAGGACGACGGCGATGGCGATGCTTGAAATTCGTGATCTGAACGTTTATTACGGCGGTATCCATGCCCTCAAGGGCATCTCCCTCGAGGTTTCGGAGGGGCAGATCGTATCCATGATCGGCTCCAACGGCGCGGGCAAATCGTCCATGATGAATGCCATCTCCGGCATTGTAAAATACAAGTCCGGCGAGATCCTCTATAAGGGCGAGCCGCTGCCGACGGCGGCGAACAAGGTCGTCAAGCTCGGCGTGTGCCAGGTGCCGGAGGGGCGTCAGATCTTCGCAAACCTCACGACCTACGAAAACCTCAAGATCGGCGCTTACCTTCGCAACGACAAGGACGGCATCGAGCGCGACCTCAAGCGCGTGTATGAGATCTTCCCGCGTCTGGAAGAGCGCAAGAACCAGATCGCCGGTACGCTTTCCGGCGGCGAGCAGCAGATGCTCGCCATGGGCCGCGGCATCATGTCCGCACCTGACCTTATCATGTTAGATGAGCCGTCCCTTGGCCTTGCACCGCTCTTGGTCAACACGATTTTCGACACCATTAAGGAGATCAAGGCCATGGGCAAGACCATTCTGCTCGTTGAGCAGAACGCGCTCAAGGCGCTTTCCGTCGCGGACAACGCCTATGTTCTTGAACAGGGCCGCATCACCAAGTTCGGCCCCGGCCAGGAACTTCTCAAGGATCCGGCTATCGCGGAGGCCTATCTCGGCAAGGCCGCGCGCTGAATTTACCGAAAAATCTCGGAGGTATGTTACAATGGCTAAAACAGCACAGGAGGTCATGCAGCTCATTCGCGAGCAGGGCATCAAAATGGTGGACTTCAAAATGGTCGATATCAACGGCCAGTACCGCCACGTGACCATTCCTGCACAGAACTTCACGGAGGCGACCATGACCGACGGCATCGGTTTCGACGCCTCGAACTATGGCTACGCTGTGGTCGAAAAGAGCGATATGGTATTTATCCCTGACCCGGACACCGCGCAGATCGACCCGTTCTGCGAGATCCCGACGCTCTCGATGACCGGCAATGCCATGATCATCGACTATCCTGCCAACCGTCCGCTCGATCAGTATCCGCGCAACATCGTGCGCGCGGCGGAGCAGTATATGCGTGACAGCGGCATCGCCGACACCATGCTCATTCTGCCCGAGTTTGAATTCTATCTCTTCGACGATGTGGCGTGGAAGGTCGCACCGGACGAGATCGGCATGAGCCTTGACGCCGAGCAGGCACACTGGAACGGCGACATCAACGGCCGCGGCGTAATCGTTCCCCGTCAGGGTCACTACCATATCGCAAAGCCGCTTGACCGTACCTATGAGTGCCGCAGCGAGATGTGCCTGCACATGGAAGAAGCTGGCATTCCCATCAAGTACCACCACCCCGAGGTCGGCGGCGCGGGTCAGTTTGAGGTCGAGCCGAAGCTTGGCGAGATGAGCAAGATGGCCGACGCGAGCATGATGATCAAGTACATCATCCGCAACACGGCGCTCAAGTACGGCAAGACCGCGACCTTTATGCCCAAGCCTGTCTACGGTGAGGCTGGCAGCGGCATGCACGTACACATGCTGCTCTTGAAGGACGGCGAGCCGGTATTCTCCGACGACAACGGCTACTCCCATCTCAGTCAGGAGGCCCACTGGTTCATGGGCGGCCTTCTGAAGCATGTTTCCTCGCTCTGCGCGCTCACGAACCCGTCCACCAACTCCTTCAAGCGTCTGGTGCCCGGCTTTGAGGCGCCCGTCACCGTCGGCTACGCCACGAGCAACCGCAGCGCGGTCATCCGCATCCCCGCCTACGCGAAGACGCCGAACCTGCGCCGCTTTGAGATCCGCAACCCCGATGCCACCTGCAACCCGTACTTCTGCTACGCGGCGCTGCTGATGGCGGGCCTCGACGGCATCGAGAACAGGATCGACCCGCACGAGAACGGCTGGGGCCCCTACGACATCAACCTCTACACCCTCTCCGACGAGGAGAAGGCGAAGCTGCAAGGTCTGCCGACCTCGCTCGACGCGGCGCTCGACGCGCTTGAAGCGGATCACGACTACCTTACGCGCGGCGGCGTATTCCCTGAAGCGCTGCTCAAGAACTTCATCGCTGCCAAGCGCAAGGAGTGCGCAGCGATGGCTGCCATTCCGCACCCCGCGGAGTTTGAGCGCTACTACAACCTGTGAGAATATTTCCAATGCAAAAAGAGAGCTGCCCCAGGGGCGGCTCTCTTTTTGCATTGGAACAGTTATCTTGTGCGGTGCAAAGCAGGGGACAAGATCAGATTAGTCAAAGGGGTTAAAGCCGGCGGTTTGCTTGTTGGCAACGAAAACCTTTAAGAGGTTTCCGTCATCTTCAGCCAACTTTACAGTTGCACCTTCACCACGGAAGCTAAGACTTGCCGAAGGCGCGCTAAATAAAGTTTCGCCGTTGATGGTATCAACATTCTTGGCATCTTCGAGATTTTGAATCATTTCAACAACAAAGTCATCATCAAACTTTTTCTTGCTTGTTACCGCAATATCCGTACGGTCATGCTTCGGAGAAGATGAAGCAGGACAGTGCAAATCGCATGGAAGCCTATATGCAGCACACCATCTGTGGAAAGAAGCTGCAAAACGGTTAAAGGGTCAGATAAAGGGTCAAACAGAAAAAAAGAAGTCCAAAACCTTACGGTTTCAGACTTCTCAGTGGCAGCGGGAGAAGGATTTGAACCCTCACATACGGAGTCAGAGTCCGCTGTGCTACCATTACACAATCCCGCTATATTGTGTTGTCCGCTGTGCTGTGTCGTTCAGCGAACAAACGTTATTATAGCAGGAACTTTCAATTTGTCAATAGGAAATTTCCAAAAAGTCAAATTTAGGGAAAATACTTTTATTTGCTTTTTGGCATTACATCCAGATGGCAAATAGACGCAGCAGCGGCTCGAGCACACGGCGCACTACGCTGCGCTTTGCCCATTCCTCCGCCGTGACAAGATGGCTTTGATCGACGATGGCGTCCATATCCTCAAGCAACGACTCGATCATCGGTGCGCCGTAGACCATCACGCCGCACTCGCAGTGCAGCTCAAAGCTGCGGTAGTCCATATTGACCGAGCCGACAAAAGCGGCCTCGCGATCCACCATGATGCTTTTGGCATGCAGAAAACCCGGGGTATAGCGGTAGATCTTTACGCCGTGGGCAAGAAGATTACCAAAGTAGGATTCCGCCACCCAATCAGCATACCAGTGATCCGGTTTGCCCGGCAGCATCAACCGCACGTCCACGCCGCCGTCGCCTGCGATACAAAGCGTCCGCATCACGCTCTCATCGGGAATGAAATAGGGCGTTGTGATATAGAGAAATCGGCGCGCGCTGCTGATCATCTGCAAAAAGACATCCTCTGCCGGATTGTCGGGATTGTTCTGCGGCCCGTCGGTGAAGGGCTGGCAAAAGCCCTCGCTCCGCACCGGTGTGTGCGGGCGGTAATAGTCGTGCTCGTTGTGCATGACGCCGCCAATATTGATGCACATGTGGATAAAGCTCGCCGTCAGCCCCCAGGTGCCATCGCCCTCAAGACGGACGCCGCTGTCCTTCCAGTAGCCGAAGCGCTCGATGAGGTTTGCATACTCGTCGGCGATGTTTACGCCGCCGGTGTAGGCAACGTCACCGTCAAAGCAGGCGATTTTACGGTGGTCGCGGTAGTTGAAGTAGAGCCGGTTCACATACTCATGCACGGGATTGAAGATGAACACCTCTACGCCTGCGTCGCGCAAGCGGTCGATCGTCTCGCCGCGGAAGCGCTTGATGTTGCCGAAATCGTCGAAGATGATCTTGACCTCAACGCCTTCGTGCGCTTTGGCGCAGAGGATCTTTTCAAGCTCTGACCAGAGCCGGCCTTCGGCCAGAATGAAGTATTCCAGAAAGATGAAGCGCTCGGCCTTCTTTGCCTGCTCGATAAGCTCGCGCAGCAGCAGTGCGCCCTCGGGCAGATAGGTGACGCGGGTGTCCTGATAGAGCTGGAAATCGCGGCGGCAGAGATAGTTTGCCGTGCGCGACCAGCCGGGGAGCTGGCGCGTGAGCCTCTCAACGGCAAGTGCGCTGCGCTTGCGCACACTCTCCGGCTCGTCCGGGACACGTTTGCCGTTTTGCGGCAGATGACGCTTCTGCGCTGCGCCGCCCCACAGAAACCAGAGGATCATTCCCACCGGCGGGGCCAGCAGAAGCAGAATGAACCAGATGAGCTTATAAGAAAGCTCACCCGGTTCATTGTAGATACGAATGGCAAGGAACAATGCGGCGACCTGCACGACGGCGTATGCCAGCGCCAGATACTCCTGCATGAAGTAGGAGATTGCAACAACAAGAGCGATCTGCACGGCCAAAAGGAAGATCACCAGCATGATGCGCAGCGCCGCAGAAATGCGCCGCTCGCCCTTTTGCTGAATCTGGAATCCTTTCATTGTGTTCTCAGTCTCCTCCTATATGTCCGGTTCCTGCTGCGGTCAATGTTCAGTTCTGTTCGCGGCGCTCGTTCTTCTCGTTCAGGAGGCGCGTCTTGATGTCATAGAGCTTCTGCGAGAGGTCAACATAATAGTTGTGTGGATTGTCAAAGCGCTTGACCTCATCCCACAGCGTGTCGACCTGCTCGGCGCAGTACGTCTTGATCTCCTCGACGCTGGGACGCTTGTAGACGAGCTTGCCCTTCTGGTAGATGGGCACGAGCAGCTCACGTGCTTCGAAGTGGTAGACCTCCTTGCGCTTCCATGTGGCGTCGGGGTCGAAGATCTCAAGGTTCTTGCTGTCGTCTACAGTCTCGTCGTAGACCGTCAGATAGTCGGCGATGGCCTTGCCCGTGTCGCGGCCGTAGAAACGGTAGAGCTTTTTGAAATGGGGCGTCGTGATCTTGCCGACGTTCTCGCTGATCTTGATCTTGGGGGTCACGTTGCCGTCCTTGTCCTCCACCGCAACAAGCTTGTAGACGCAGCCAAAGACCGGCTCGCTCTTGGCGGTGATCAGACGCTCGCCGACGCCGAAGGCGTCGATCTTTGCGTCCTGCATCCAGAGATCCTGAATGAGGTACTCATCGAGCGAGTTGGAAACGGTGATGGTGCAGTTTTCCCAGCCCGCCTCATCGAGCATCTTGCGCGCCTTGCGGGAGAGATAGGCGATATCGCCGCTGTCGAGGCGAATGCCGCACTTTTTGATGCCCAGGGGCTTCAGAATATCATTGAACGCCTTGATGGCATTGGGGATACCGGACTTGAGCGTGTTATACGTATCCACGAGCAGAACGGCGTTCTGTGGGTAGAGCTTGCAGTAGGTGGCAAAGGCATCGTACTCAGAGTCGAACATCTGCACCCAGGCATGCGCCATCGTGCCGAGCGCGGGCGTGCCGTAGAGCTGGTCGGAGATTGTGCAGGCGGTGCCGCAGCAGCCGGCGATATAGGCGGCGCGTGCGCCGTCGATGGCGGCGGCGGAGCCCTGCGCGCGGCGGGAACCGAACTCCATCACGGCGTTACCCTTGGCGGCGCGGACGATGCGGTTGGCCTTGG
>DPGF01000029.1 GCA_003522105.1 Oscillibacter sp. | reverse complement strand
GCGCGGGTAACCTTACCGGAACGCAGACAGCGGGTACAAACATAGACATGGCGGGGCGTACCATTGACGATAGCCTTCACGCGCTTGACGTTGGGCTTCCAGGGACGATTGGAACGACGGTGAGAGTGGGAAACTCTGATACCGAACGCAACACCCTTGTCGCAAAACTCGCACTTTGCCATCCGTTGCACCTCCTTGCTGTAGTCAAATCAAGGCTTGGTCTTTCACAAGCAGTTGATACTATAACAGATTGCAGCGCAAAATGCAAGTACTATTTTCAAAAAAGATGAAAATTCCGACAATTTTTCTCTCCAGGGCAGCGACGCGAAAAAAGCGCAGCGCGGCAGGGCGTTTTCGCTTGTAAAAAAACGGCAGACCGATTATAATATTACTGTATATTATCACGCGGGCTCTGCCCGCATGGAGGTCAGCTATGAGTACCAATCGCTCTGTCCGCGTCAAGGACATCGTAGAAAAATTTCAGATGGAGGTCATCAACAAGGGGACGGATTACGATACCGAGATCCTGACCATTACGGACGTCAACCGTCCGGGCTTGCAGTTTATCGGCTTTTTCGACTATTTTGACCCGCGCAGACTGCAGATCATCGGCAAGAGCGAGATGACGTTCCTGCGCGGCTATTCATCCGAGGAGCGGCGCAAGCGCTTTGAAGATCTGTTCTGCTATGAGATCCCGGCGCTGGTGATCTCGCGCAATTTGGATATTTTCCCGGAGTGTCTTGAAATGGCGCAGAAGCACGGCCGCACGCTGCTTCGCACGAAGTACACCTCCGTGGAATTTACCGCCATGACGATCGACTACTTAAACCACGTGCTCGCGCCCTTCATCACGCGTCACGGCGTTCTGGTGGACGTGTACGGCGAGGGCGTGCTCATCTTCGGCGACAGCGGCATCGGCAAGAGCGAAACGGCCATTGAGCTCATCAAGCGCGGACACCGCCTTGTTGCGGACGACGCGGTCGAGATCAAGCGCATCGGCGCTACGCTCGTGGGAACCGCGCCTGAGCTGATCCGCAACTATCTTGAGGTGCGCGGCGTCGGCGTGATCGACGTGGAAAAGCTCTTTGGCGTCGGCTCTGTGCAGGATTCCACACAGATCGACCTTGTTATCCAGTTCGAAAAGTGGGCGGACGACAAGTTCTATGATCGCCTGGGACTTGACGAAAACGACACGACCATTCTGGATGTTCCCGTGCCGCAGATCACCATTCCGGTCAGTGCGGGGCGCAACCTTGCTGCGATCGTGGAGCTGGCAGCGATGAACAACCGCCAGAAGAAGCACGGCTTCAACTCCGCGCGCGAGTTTGCCGCGCAGATCGACGGACACATCGACCGCGTGACGCGCGAAAATGAACTGAAAAATCAGAAACCGTAAACGGGGGAACCGCTATGTCTTGGGAAACCGCACTGGACAATCGAATTCATGACTATCTGCCCGACCTCAAATGGGTCGAAAATGAGCCGATGGCAAAACACACGTCGTTTCGCATCGGCGGCCCTGCCAGGCGCATGGCCTTTCCGAAAACGCGGGAGCAGCTTGTTGTGCTGATGGGCTTTTTGCAGGACGCCGGCGTGAAGCCGCTGCTCATCGGCAACGGCACGAACCTGCTCGTTTCGGACGAGGGACTGGATACCGTGGTCATCGACACGTCCGCGGAGCTTTCGCGTCTCGACCTGACGGGCGATGGGGAGATCACAGCGGACGCGGGCGTATCGCTCGCAACACTTGCCGTCTTTGCATGGAAAAACGGCCTCAAGGGGCTTGCGTTTGCCCACGGCATTCCCGGAACGCTCGGCGGCGGCATCGTGATGAATGCCGGCGCCTACGGTGGGGAACTCAAGGACGTTGTCACCGAGGTAACGGCGCTGTATCCAGACGGGGTGAAGGTCCTCACGCCCGCGCAGCTCGACTTTTCCTACCGCCACAGCGTTTTCTCCGCGGGAGAAGGCATTGTGCTGGGCGCAAAGCTGAAGCTTGAAACGGGCGACAAGGACGCCATCAAGGCGGAGATGGACGAGCTGATGGCGCGTCGTAAGGCAAGCCAGCCGTTGGAACTGCCGAGCGCAGGCAGCACCTTCAAGCGCCCGGCCGGCTATTTCGCAGGTACGCTCATCGAGGGCTGCGGTCTCAAGGGCTGCCGCGTCGGCGGGGCAGAGGTATCGCCGAAGCACGCAGGCTTCGTCGTCAATGTCGGCGGCGCGACCTGCGCTGATGTGCTCGCCCTTATTGAGAAGGTGCGCAAGACCGTTTATGACGCGCATGGCGTGATGTTGGAGCCGGAGGTCAAGATCATCCGGTAAGGAAAGAGAGACAACGATGGAAATTCTGATCATATCCGGCCTGTCCGGCGCGGGAAAATCGAGTGCCGCCACGTATCTGGAGGACATGGGATACTACACGGTGGACAATGTGCCGGCGGACATTATTTTGAAATTTGCCGAATTCTGCTCGCAGAGCGACGGGCGCTATGACCGCGTCGCGCTCGTGAGCGACATCCGATCCGGCGACAGCGGCTTTCAGGGACTTCTTGACGCGATGGAGCGGCTCAGACAGGGCGGAGATTTGTGCAGGCTGCTGTTCGTCACCGCAGATCTCGAGACCATCATCAAGCGCTACAAGGAAACGCGCCGCCGCCACCCACTCATGGCCGATGGTATGACCATCGAGCAGGCGATGCACCGCGAGCAGGAGCTGCTGCGCCCGCTGCGCGAGCACGCCGACTTTATCATCGACACAACGCTCATGCCCGCGGCCAAGCTTCGAAACGAGCTGTACGGGCTGTTTGGCGACAAGAGCGCGCGCAGCAAGCTGAGCGTGAATGTTGTCTCCTTTGGGTTTAAGTATGGCATTCCACTGGAAGCAGACCTCGTTTTTGACGTGCGCTTCCTGCCCAATCCCTTCTATGTGCCGGATCTCAAGCGCAAAACGGGCATGGACAGTGAGGTTTACGATTACGTATTCTCTTTCCCGCAGACAAAGACCTTCATCGAAAAGCTCGAGGGCATGCTCTCGTTCCTGCTCCCGCTCTATGCCGAAGAGGGGAAGAGCACGCTCGTCATTGCCGTGGGCTGCACCGGCGGGCATCACCGCAGTGTGTCGGTCGCGCGCTGCGTCGCAGCCTATCTCACGGAGCTGGGATACCCGGCGTTTGAAAACCACCGCGACATTACGCGCGGATAACGACCCTTTACTTCCGAACGAAAGAAGGTGGCGGCATGTCGTTCGCCTATGACGTAAAGGCGGAGCTTTGCAAAGTTTCGCTGAACCGGAGCTGCTGCGCCGTGGCTGAGGGCTGCGGCGTGCTGCTGTATGCCAGCGCGTTTACCACAAGCGAGGTGCGCATCATCACGGAAAACGATGAATTTGCCGCGCGCCTTCCCAAGCTCTTCCAAAAGGCGTTTTCCCTGCGCTTTGACGAACTGCCCGACCGGACAAAGGACAGCGGCAAGCTCGTCTTTCGCATCACACAAGAAGAAAAGCTCGAAACGATCTGGCGCGCGCTCGGCTATGATCGCCGGGCGCATTTTGCGCTGCACCTGAATTTTGCACTGCTTGAAGACGAGTGCTGCCGGATCTCATTTCTGCGCGGGGCGTTTTTGTCCGGCGGCAGTGTGACCGATCCGCAAAAGCGCTACCATCTTGAGCTTGCGACCTCGCACGTGCAGGCCGGACGCGAGGTGGAGGCGCTGCTGCGCGACATGGGCTTTGAGCCGAAAAACGTCATGCGGCAGAACAATCTCATCACGTATTTTAAGAGCAGCACGCATATTGAAGACCTGCTGACGCTCATCGGCGCGCCGGGACGGGCGCTCGAGATCATGTCGGCAAAGATCGAGAAAGAAATGCGGAACACGGTGAACCGGCGCGTCAACTGTGACGCGGCAAATCTCGATAAGGCCGTGTTGGCCTCGCGTGAACAGGTGGAAGCCTTTACACGTTTGACGGAATCCGGCACGATCAACGACCTGCCGGTCAAATTGCAGGAGGTCGCCGTCGCACGGCTTTTGCAGCCGGAGCTGACGCTTTCGGAGCTGGCGGCGACCTTTGACCCGCCGCTGACGAAATCCTGTCTCAACCACCGCATCCGCAAGCTCATGGAGATCTCCAGAGCACTGAAGGAGTAAAAAAGGAGGGAGCGCGCCATGTCATTCGCTCATCTGCATGTCCATACCGAATACAGTCTGCTTGACGGTGCGTGCCGCATCCGCGACCTTCCAAAGCTCGTCAAGTCGATGGGGCAGACCGCCTGCGCCATCACCGACCATGGCGTGATGTACGGTGCGGTCGATTTTTACCGCGCCTGTAAGGCCGAGGGCGTCAAGCCCATCATCGGCTGCGAGGTCTATGTTGCCCCGCGCACGCGCTTTGATAAGCAGCATGAATTCGACGCCGAGGCGCGCCATCTTGTCCTGCTGTGCGAAAATGAGGAGGGCTACCGCAACCTTTCCTATCTTGTCTCGATGGCACATGTCGAGGGCTTTTACATCAAACCGCGCATTGACTTAGACCTTCTGCGCGAACATGCGAAGGGCCTCATTGCGCTCTCGGCCTGCCTTGCCGGTGAGATCCCTCGCAGGCTGCGCAACGGAGACTATAACGGTGCAAAGGAATATGCCTTGTCACTGCATGAGATCTTTGGGGAAGATCACTTTTATCTCGAACTGCAAGATCACGGCATCCGCGACCAGGCCGTCGTCAACAAGGGCATTCTGCGCCTGCACGAGGAAACGGGACTGCCGCTCGTCGTAACAAACGACGCGCACTATCTCAGAAAAGAAGACGCCTACGCGCACGACGTGCTGCTCTGCATCCAGACGGGCAAGACCGTGGACGATGAAAACCGCATGCGCTACGAGCCGCAGCGCTTCTATCTTCGCTCGACCGAGGAAATGGCGGCACTGTTTCCCGACTATCCCGAGGCGGTCGAGAATACGGGTAAGATCGCCGAGCGCTGCAATTTGGAGTTCACCTTCGGCAAGTACCACCTGCCGGAATTCAAGGTGCCCGAGGGCTACACCTCGCTCACTTACTTCAAAAAACTCTGCGCGGATGGCTTTGCCGAGCGCTATGGCGAGGGGACGGACAAGCAGCGCGCGCAGCTCGAATATGAGCAGAATATGATCGAGCGCATGGGCTTTGTCGACTACTTTCTCATTGTGTCGGACTTTGTCCGCTATGCCAAGAGTGTCGGTATCCCCGTCGGCCCGGGGCGCGGCAGCGCCGCCGGCAGCATCGTTTCCTACTGCCTTTCCATCACAGACATTGAGCCGATGAAATACGGCCTCTTTTTCGAGCGCTTTCTGAATCCCGAGCGTGTGTCCATGCCTGATATCGACATGGACTTCGGCGATACGCGCCGCGGCGAGGTCGTGGAGTATGTGCGCCGCAAGTACGGCGACGATCACGTGGCGCAGATCGTGACCTTCGGCACGATGGCTGCGCGCGGCGTCATTCGCGATGTGGGACGCGCGCTCAACATGAGCTATGCCGACTGCGATGTGATCGCCAAGCTCATTCCCGCGGGTCCGCACGTCACGCTCGACGACGCCATGCGCATCTCGCGCGAGCTGCGCGAGAAGTATGAGGGCGATGAGCAGGTGAAAAAGCTCATCGATACGGCGCGCTCACTTGAAGGGATGCCGCGCCACGCCTCGACGCACGCGGCGGGCGTGGTCATCACGAAGCGGCCTGTCGTCGACTATGTCCCGCTCGCGCGCAACGACGATACGATCGTCTGCCAGTACGTGATGACGACGCTTGAGGAGCTCGGCCTTCTTAAAATGGACTTTCTTGGACTGCGCAACCTCACCATTCTGGACGACGCAGTCAAGATGATACGTGAAAAGGAAAAAGACTTTATACTTACTGGTATTCCTGAAAATGACGCTGCTACCTACGAGATGCTGGCCGCGGGACGCACCTCCGGTGTCTTTCAGCTCGAATCGAGCGGTATGACGGGCGTTTGCGTCAGCTTGAAGCCGCAGAACATTGAGGACATCACGGCTCTGATCGCGCTCTACCGCCCGGGGCCGATGGAATCCATTCCGAAATTCATCGCCTGCAAGCACGACCCGAAAAAGGTCTCCTACCTTATTCCGCAGCTTGAGCCGATTCTGTCGATCACCTACGGCTGCATCGTCTATCAGGAGCAGGTCATTCAGATCTTCCAGCAGCTTGCGGGCTATTCGCTCGGTCAGGCGGATATGCTGCGCCGCGCGATGAGCAAGAAGAAGGTCAAGGACATTGAGCGCGAGCGCGAGGCGTTCCTGCATGGCGATCCCGCGCGCAATATCGTAGGCTGCGTTGCCAACGGCATCGACGAAAAGGCCGCGCAGGAAATTTACGAAGAGATCTACGCCTTTGCAAACTACGCCTTCAACAAGGCGCACGCCGCGGCCTACGCGGTCGTTGCATACCAGACGGCGTACTTTAAGTGCCACTATCCCAAAGAGTACATGGCGGCGCTCTTATCGAGCGTACTTGATTCGTCCGACAAGGTGGGCGAATACTTCGCCGAGTGCCGCGAGTGCGGCATTCAGCTCCTGCCGCCGGACGTCAATCACTCCGCTGATCGCTTCACGGTCGAGCCCGAAGGTATTCGCTTCGGTCTCGTTGCCATCAAGAACATCGGACGTGGGCTGATCCTGCGCATGATGCGCGAGCGCGAGCTGAATGGGGCGTTTGTCGATTTTCAGGATTTCTGCCGCCGCATGGACGGCATGGAGATCAACAAGCGCGCGGTCGAGAATCTCATTCGCGCGGGCGCGTTCGACTCGACGGGTGCAAAGCGCGCGCAGCTCATCGAAGTCTATGAGAAGGTGATGGACGGCATTGCCGAGGGCAATCGCGTCAATGTGGAGGGGCAAATCGACTTTTTCGGCATGGGTGCGGAAACGGCGCGGCAGGCGGCTCTTGTCCTGCCGGACATTCCTGAGTTCACGCCGCAGGAGCTGATGGCGATGGAAAAAGCGACGACGGGGCTCTACCTTTCGGGTCACCCGATGGACGCCTACCGTTCGCTTGTCCGTTCGTCCGGCGCGGCGGCCATTGGCCGCGTGATGGAGGACTTTTCGCAGGAATCCGGCCCTACGACGTTCTCCGACGGGCAGAAAATTTCGCTCGCGGGCGTTGTCACCGCGAGCAAGACGAAGATGACGAAAAAAAACACCCTCATGGCCTATGTCACGATCGAGGACGGCACGGGGGCGATCGAGATGCTCTGCTTTGCGCGCACGCTGGAGCAGTACGGCAGCTACTTGCAGGAGGGGCAGGTCATTTATGTCACCGGTACGCTCTCTGTGCGCGACGAAAAGGCTCCGCAGCTCATGTGTGACTTTGCCCGCCCGCTGAACGAAAACTTCGCAATGTCGCCGGCGGCATCGGCACGAGCGGAGACCCAACCGCAGCAGCGGACGGGGCAGACGCTCTATCTGCGTCTGCCGTCGGTTGACGGGCCGGAGATGGCGATCCTCCGCAAAATCCTCTATATGTTCGAGGGAAAAGAGAACAACGTCCGCATTCGCCTGACGGACACAGGAAAGCTCATCGGCACGACCTGCGACCTGCACGCCTCGCTCGTGCGCGACTTAGAGGAGCGCTTCGGCAAGGAAAACGTCGTGGTGAAATAAGAGAAAGGAGCGGCGGCGATGAGATTGCGTTTGACCATGATTTGAACAATATTTCAATCATGGAGGAATTATGAGAATTATTGAATACCAGACCTACCGGGAAGAGGAGATCCTGCCGCTGTACGCATCTGTCGGCTGGACGGCCTATACGGACGCGCCCGATGCGCTGCGTCGCGGCTTTGTAAAGTCGCTGCTCACGCTCGCAGCCTATGAAGAGAAAACGCTTGTTGGCCTTGCCCGCGCCGTGGGTGACGGTGAGACAGTCGTGCTTGTGCAGGATCTGCTTGTTTTCCCCCAGCATCAACGACTCGGTATCGGCACAGCCCTGATGCGCGCGATGATGGATCGTTTTGCAAACGTCCGCCAGTTTCAACTTTTGACAGACGACACGGAAAAAACGCTCGCATTCTACCGCTCGCTCGGTCTGCACGACCTTTCGTCGCTTGGCTGTCAGGGCTTTATGCGCTGATTCGGCGCATCACTGGCAAAACAATTCATAACGAAAAAGAGACAGGCATTTGCCTGTCTCTTTTTTGTATGTAAGGACTTTATTTTCCCTCGTCGGGTTCGGAGAAGAGCGTGTTCAAAACGCCGGTGTAGAGCTGCTCGGGATTTTTCTGGAAGCGCTCGGCGAGATCTTTGGCCATGACCTCCTTGGGCACCATGAGCTCCATCTTCAGGATGGGCTGGTCATCGTCGTCGTTGAATGCGAGGGTAACGGTATACGTTCCGTTGCGGCGCGGTGCGATGTCCGACTGGATCTGCGCGCGGCGCTTGAGCTTCTGATTATAGATCGTGATGTTCTTATCCGCGCGCAGGCGCACGGAGTAGGGAAGGCTCGACTCACAGATTGCGCCGTTGTGCAGCCCCTTCTCTGTGATGGCATAGAGTCCATCGTCCGAGAGCGAAAGATGCTGCGACTCGACCAAATTGCTCAGGCATTCGGAAAAGTCAAAAAAGTCGATGCCGTCGTCGCACATCGTCAGCTCCTGCATCGCCTCGAACGGTACCGGCTCGATGAGCCGGGAGGCAACATAAAGAATAAGAAACTTGATCTCCAACTTGTCCTGAATAAAACCGACGCGCCCCATAGCGCACCTCCTTGGGTCAATTTTCAACGATCATAGCATAAATCTGCGAACAATACCACAAAAAGTTGTCGGTATCGGTCGCTCATAATCTATATTTAGTGTACCACACATTTTTTGGATTGTATAGGACTTTTTTCAATGCTTTGCAGCGCACACCCATTTTCGGGTGCGGCATAGACTGGTGTGAAAGAATCCGGCGCGGCTGCCGGACTTTCCAGTACTTAAAATAGGAGGTATTCTTGCTTTATGGCTGATAAAGTAGCAGCAGGCCCCGTCGGCGGCGCAAACGGCGCGCGCGAGGCGGTCTGTATTCATACGAAAAAGATCTACTCGTCCTGCCGCGACAAGGACTGCATCGAAGATCTGCGCTTTTACCCCACGGCCACGGCACAGAGCGTTCTGAGCACGGCGCAGGGGCTGCGCGGCGGCAGCGCCGAGCTGATCTACACCTTTGTGGACGTTGAGCCCGTGAACTTTAACCGCGGATACTACACCGTTGATATGCACTTTTTCTACCGCATCACCTTACAGGCGCTCAACGGCAGCACGCGCTACACGGAGATCGAGGGTCTTGCGACCTTTGATAAGCGCGTCGTGCTCTTCGGCAGCGAGAGCGGCGCGAAGATCTATTCCTCCGTTCCCGAGGCGAACGCCATTGACATGCCGCTCAACCTGTCGGCAAATCTTCCGACCGCGGTGGTCGAGGTCGTCGATCCGATGCTGCTGTGCGCGCACTTTGCCGACAACTGCAACTGCCGCTGCGGCTGCGAGCGCGGAACGCTCAGCGGCGTGCCGGCCGGTATTCTGGAGGCCTTCAATGAACCGATCCTCTTCGACGAGTCCGCCATCCGCCGGGTATGTGTCTCGCTCGGCCAGTTTTCGACCGTGCGCTTAGAACGCGACACGCAGCTTCTCATCCCCGTGTACGACTACTGCATTCCGTCCAACGAGTGCACGCTCGCCGGCGGCGATTGCAGCTGCGAGGATCCGTGCCGGGTCTTCGACGCGGTGGAGTTCCCGATGGACGATTTCTTCCCGCCGGCAGTGCCGTCGGGCGGCTGCTGTAACTGCGCCTGCCCCTGCGGAGAGAAGTGACAACCATCAAGCAAACGCGAAAAAACGGTGAAATTCCCCGTTTTTTCTTTTGCCGGAAACGGGACAAGGCGGCATAAGCCCGTCCGCGCGCACATAGAGTGGACTAACACCAGAGAAGGGAAGTGTGGAACGGTGGAACGGCTTGATCGGATCTATCGCTATGAGCAGGCATGCGAATTTCTGCCGCACCGGCTGAAGAGCCTTGCGCTCTCGCTGCCGGACAAGCAGAAAGAGCGTGTGGAGGAGCTGCGCCTGCGCGTGATGCACCCATTGACCGTGTTGACGGGCGAGGGCGAGCTGAACGCAGCGCCCGACGGGATCGCCTCACTCGTAACGGCGGAGGACTTAGAGCAGATGCTCGGCGCGGTGACGGAATACTCACGTTATGCCTGCATTGAAACGCTGCGGCAGGGATTTTTGCCGCTGCGGGGTGGGTTCCGCCTCGGCGTATGCGGCAGTGCCGTTGTGCGCGAGGGAGAGGTGAATAACCTCAAGGACATCTCTTCGCTCGCGCTTCGCATCGTGTGCGAGCACATCGGGCTCGGGAGTGACATTGCGCCGCGGCTTTTTGACGAAAACGGACGCTTTATGAGCACGCTTCTTCTCTCGCCGCCCGGCGGCGGAAAGACGACGCTGCTGCGCGATCTCGTCCGCGTGTTGTCGCTCGGTGACAGCGAGCACCGCGCGCTGCGCGTGGCGGTCGTCGACGAGCGCTGTGAGCTTGCCGTGTGCTGCAAGGGCAGGCCTCAGATGGAGCTTGGCAACCACACGGACGTGCTCTCGCTCTGCCCCAAGGCAGTCGGTATCCCGATGGTGCTGCGCGGTATGAACCCGCAGGTCATTGCGGTCGACGAGATCACGGCGGCAGAGGATATTCGCGCGATGTGCCTTGCCGCGAACTGCGGCGTGGGGCTGCTTGCGAGCATTCACGCGGAAAGCGTGGAGGAGCTGCGCTTAAAGCCGCTCTGGCAGGAACTTTTGCGTGCGGAGGTATTCCGGCGCTGCGTCGTCATTCGCGCAAACGGCGGCGCACGGTCTTACGAAGTGAGCGCGCTGCCATGCTCCGTCTGACGGGGGCTGCGCTGATCCTCGGCGCGGCGCTGCGGCTGCAAAGGAGCCTGAGCGTGCGCGGCCGGCTGCGGCGCAAAACGCTGCGCGCTCTTGCAAATGCCTTTCTCTCGTTGGAAAGCGCTGTCCGGTCGACGCTGACGCCGCTTCCCGCGCTGCTGCAAGAGCTGCGCTGCGAGAGCGAAGCGGCGAGCTTTTTTGCTGATGTGACCGCCGGCCTTGCGCGCGGCGAGCCGCTCACGGCCGCGTGGGAGGGCGCGGTAAAAAATCTTCCCGTCGGCACACGGGAACGGGAGACCGTCTGCGCGCTTTCCCGTTCGCTCAACGGAGAGGAAGAGAGCGTCTGCGCCGCGCTTGCACTGAGCGCGCGCGAGCTGACTGCCGCCGAAGGGGAACTGCGCCAACAGGCGCGCGAGCAGGGCCGCATCACAGCGGCACTGTGCCTCAGCGGCGGTGTGATGCTCTGCATTCTGCTGTTGTAGCGCTCTGAGAAGGATAAATGCTTTACAGAAGGAAGTCGTCTATGGATATTGACCTCGTGTTCAAGATCGCGGCGGTCGGCATCGTTGTCGCCGTGCTCAACCAACTGCTCGTGCGCTCCGACCGGCCGGATCAGGCAATGCTTGTGAGTCTTGCCGGGCTCATCACAACGATGATGCTGCTTGTGCGGGAGATCAGCTCGCTCTTTGATCTTATCAAGAGCCTGTTCGGGTTTTGAGATGGAGCTGCTCATCAAACTTGCGGCGCTGAGCCTGTGCGTGAGCGCTGTTGCAGCGCTGCTCAGAAAGAACGATGACGCGCTTGCGCTCCTTTTGCTGCTTGCGGCGGTACTCGTCGGCTGCGCGATGCTGCTGCCCGCGCTTGCGGATCTGTTTGCTTTCTGCGAACGGGTGCTGGGGCTGACAGGCCTGCCTCTCGCGCTGTTCGTGCCGGTCGTCAAGGCAACGGCCATCGCGCTCGTGGCGCGCTTTTCCTGCGCGCTGTGCGCCGATGCGGGACAGGGGGCGCTCGCGGCGCTCCTTGCCACAGCGGGGGCGGTGTGCGCGCTTGTCTGCGCGCTGCCGCTTATGGAGGCGCTGCTTGAGATGGTGGAGGGATTTTTATGAAGAAACTGCTCTGCCTGCTTTTTGCCGCCTTGCTGCTCTCTTCCGGCGTCTCGGCGCTCGAGCTGCCAGGCGGGCTTGACGAGGCTGTTCCGCGGGAGCTGATTGAAAGCGCGGAGGCGGGGGACGATCTTATCATGCACGGCGGGCAATATCTTTTCTCTCATTTCCGCACGGCGCTGCAAAGCGCGGCAGCGAAGTCACTGCGCGGCGCGATGGCGCTCATGCTGCTCTCACTTTTATGCGGGCTTGTCGAAGGCACGGCTGAGAGCGCGGGCGAGCAGCCCGCGCGGTACGCGGGCTATCTTGGCGTGCTTGGCGCCGCGGCGATCACATCGCAGGATCTGAGCGCGCTCATCGGTGTCGGTGTCCAGACAATGGACGAGCTTGCGGCGATGGCAAAGCTTTTGATCCCGACCGTCGCCGCGGCGATGGCGGGCGGCGGCTGCGTCGGCTCGGCGAGCGTGTGGCAGGTGGGGGCGCTGATGCTCAGCGACCTCTTTCTCTCGCTGATGCGCAATGTGCTCGTGCCGCTGCTCTACTGCATGATTGCTGCATCTGCCGCGGGCGCGCTCCTGGAGCAGAGCCGCTTATCGCTTCTCTCCAAGGGTATCGGCAGGCTGCTCTCGTGGGGCTTGAGCGCGGTTTTGATCGTATTCACCGCGTTTTTGTCGCTCACGAATTTGCTTGCCGGCTCTGCCGACCGTCTGGCGGTCAGGGTCGGGAAGACGGTCATCTCCGGCGCAGTTCCCATTGTCGGCGGCATCTTGTCCGACGCGACAGAGGCCGTTGCCGCCGCCGCGCTCACGCTGCGCGGCACGCTCGGCGTGCTGGGCGTGTTTTCTGTGCTTGCGCTCTGCCTTGCGCCGCTGCTGCATCTGGCGGTGCAGTACCTTTTCTATCAGCTGGCAGCGTTTTTCAGCGCTGTGACCGGCGCTGATCCGCTCTGTAAATTCTTGGAGCAGCTGTCCTCCGCCTTCTCGCTGATGCTGGCGATGACGGCGGGCGGGGCGTTTTTGCTGCTTGTATCGTTTTTGATCGCAATGATGATGGTGGTGACGGTATGACGTTTCTTCGCTCATGGCTTTTAAGCGTGACAGCCTGCGCGGTGCTGATCAGCATTGCCCAACAGCTTGCGAACGACGGTGCAATGAAGAAGATCGTGCGCTTTGTCGGCGGCATGGTGCTGATGCTTGCGATGCTGCGTCCGTTGCTCTCGCTTTCTTTCGACCTTCCCGCGCTTGACGGCGAAAGCTACCGCGAAGCGGTCGAAGCGCTGAAAGAAACGCTGTCCGCCGAGCAGGAGGACGCGCTGCGCGAACGCATAGCCGCGCAGACACAGGCATATATTGAGGACAAAGCCGCCTCGCTTGGCCTGAACGTGCGCGCAGAGGTGCGCACAGCGATATATGACGGTGTACCACTGCCGGATTCTGCCACGCTGTACGGCGAAAAAAACGCGGCGCTCGGCGCGTACATCACGCAGGAGCTTGGCATAACGGAGGAGAAGCAGCGATGGATCGAACCGGATTGAACGCAGCGCCGGTGCAAAAGGCGCTCAAAGGCATCAAGAAGTACAAATACATTCTGCTGACGGCATTGCTCGGCGTGCTGCTTCTGCTGCTGCCGCAGGAGGGAAAAACATCAAAACCTGCTTCCGACACGCCGTCCGCCGCGGAAAACTTTGACCGTGAGGCATTGCAAAAGGAAATGGAAACGATCCTTTCCTCGCTCGATGGCGTGGGCAGGCTGTCGCTCATGCTGACCGTCGAGGGCGGCGGCGTTTATGAGCTTGCGCAGGACGAGAGCGCGTCGCTGAAAAGCTGCGGGGAGGAGGTCGATGAACGGACGAAGAAAACAGAGACCGTCGTGCTCGGCAGCGGCGCGGGCGCGGAGGTCGTTGTGACCCACAGCCGCTATCCGCGCTTTGTCGGTGCGCTCATCGTTTGTGAGGGGGGAGACCGCGCCGACGTGCAGCTGAACGTGACGCAGGCCGTCAGCGCGCTGACGGGACTTTCGTCCGACAGGATCACAGTGGTCAGGGGAACGCCATGAAACTACAGTATTTTTATTATGCAAAACGCAGGGAGGAAACAGTGATGAAGCAGTTGTGGAAGCGAAACGCAGTGGTCGGTACGATCGTGGTCTTTGTCTGTGCTGCGATCTTTCTCAACGGAAAGTATGCCGAAAAGGTCGAAAAACCAACAAAAATCTTAGGCCAGTCCGAGCTTGTGAGTACGGACGGCGGCGCAGCCGAGGTCTCTGCTGATGCGGAGGGAAAAGATTACTTTGCATCGGCGCGGCTGACACGCCAGCAGGCGCGCGACAGCGCGCTGTCGCTCTTAAAGGAGGCAAGCGAGAGCGAAGAGGTGGATGCTGAGACGGCAAATGAGGCGGCAAAAAGCATCGAAACACTCGCGTCCTACACGCTCTGCGAGGCGCAGATCGAAAACATTGTCACGGCCAAGGGGTATGAGGACTGCGTTGTTTTCATGTCGGCGGACGGTGTGAGCGTGGTCGTTTCGACCGGAGAAGAAGGGCTTCAAACCGAGGACGTTGCGCGCATTACGGACATCGTCAAGCAGGAAACCGGGCTCGGCGCAGAAAACATCAGGATCATGGAAGTAAATTAGCTGTTGTATTTTTTGAAAGATGATGGTAAAATACTTTTCGATATGAGCATTCAAGACAAGGAGTGGATATTTGAATGGCTGAAAATCGAGAGTATTTGACCCGCGCCGAAGAAAACGGCAGCATCAGCATTGCAGAAGATGTGGTGGCCGCCATCGCGGCAGATGCCGTTGCAGAGATCGAGGGCGTTGGCTCCATGTGCCAGAATATGACCGAGCAGATCACCGAGCAGTTCACCGGAAAAAAGGGGCTGCGCGGCGTGCGCGCCGAGGTGAGAGACGGCGATATCATCATTGACGTTTACCTGATGGTGCGCTACGGCTATGCCATCCCCGAAACGGCCCGCAAGGTGCAGGACAGCGTGTCCGCCGCGGTGAGCGGCATGACGGGCTACAGCGTCCAGGCGGTCAACGTCCATGTCGGCGGGATCAGCTTCAACTAAGAGAAAGATAAAGGAACAGACGAGATGATTCGCAATACAGCGCGAGAGATCGCAGTGCATCTTGCATACGAACTGAGCTTTACGGATAAAACGCCGGAGGAGCTGCTCGACGAGCGGCTGACGAAGGAATACTTCGATACGCTCAAGGACGAGGACGGTATCTATGAAAAAGCCCCCGGCGCCACGCAGGCGGATTATATCCGCGCCATTGTGACCGGCGTTGCCGAGCACGCACCGGAGCTGGACGGATATATCGCCAAGTACGCCAAGGGGTGGAGCTTCGACCGCATTCCGCTTGTCGCCTCGGCGATCATGCGCGTTGCGATGTATGAGTCTCTCTACCGCAGCGACATTCCGACGCGCGTGGCCGTCAACGAAGCCGTGGAGATCGCCAAAAAGTATGAAACGCCGGAAACGGTGAAGTTCATCAACGGCATTCTCGGCAGCTTTGTGCGCGGTGAGATCAGCGTGGAATAAAGCATTGCCAAAAAGCAGAGTACCGCCAACGCGGCGCTCTGCTTTTCTTCCGTTTTTTAATTATTTTTGCAAGAGAGGTGAAGCGGCGTGGCGCAGGAGCAGATGGTCTTCAGTGTATCGGAAGCAAACAACTTCATCAAGGCGCTGCTCGACGCCGTACCGCAGTTACAGACCATTTTCGTGCGCGGCGAGATCTCCAACTACAAGCTCTATCCCTCCGGCCACCATTATTTTACGCTCAAGGACGAGGGGAGCGCGCTCAGGTGCGTGATGTTCCGCGGCATGGCGTCAAAGCTTCGCTTTCGCCCGGAAAACGGCATGAAGGTCATCGCCTTCGGCCGCATCGGCGTCTTCCCGCGCGACGGCGCATATCAGCTCTACTGCTCGGACCTGAGCGCGCAGGGGGTTGGCGATTTGTACGTCGCCTTTGAGCAGCTCAAGGAAAAGCTCAGCAAGGAAGGGCTCTTCGACCCCGCGCACAAAAAGCCGCTGCCGAAATATCCCGCGCGCATCGCCATCATCACCTCGTCGGCGGGTGCGGCGATACACGACATGCTGCGCATTCTGAACGCGCGCTGGCCGATGAGCGAGGTCGTGCTGCTGCCCGTGCGCGTGCAGGGCGCGGAAGCGCCGGCCGAGATCGCGGGCGCGCTGCGCTACGCAAACAAATGGAGGGTCGCCGATCTCATCATCACCGGGCGCGGCGGCGGTTCGATCGAAGATTTATGGGCGTTCAACGACGAGCGCGTGGCGCGTGCGATCTACGAATCCAATCTTCCGGTCATCTCCGCCGTCGGACACGAGCCGGACGTGACGATCTCGGATTTTGTTGCCGACGCACGGGCGTCGACGCCGTCCAACGCGGCGGAGATCGCCGTGCCGGATCAAGAGGAGCTGCGCCGCCGGCTCGGCGCGCTGCAGACGCGCATGGAGCAGAGCGAGCGCAAGCGCGTGAAGAATTTGCGCGAGCAATTTGAAAAAACGGCGCGCAGCCGCGTGCTACAAGACCCCATGGCGTTTATCGACGACAAGCGGCTGCTGCTCGATTATACGCAGAAAAATCTCGCCTCGCTCGCCCGTCAGCAGACGGCGCAGCGCATGCAGCAGTTTGCATCTCTCGCAGCCAAGCTCGATGCGCTCAGCCCGCTGAGCGTGCTGGGACGCGGTTACGCCGTAGCGCGCACGGAGGACGGACAGATCCTGCGCGCAGCGCAGGACGTCAGCATCGGAGAGAAGATCGAGGTGCTGCTCGGGCAGGGAAGTCTCAACTGCACGGTAGATGCGTGCAATACGGGAGGATATGACGATGGCAAAAACGTTTGAAGAAAATATCGCGCGGCTCGAAGAGATCGTGGCAGCACTGGAAAAAGGCGATGCAAAGCTTGCCGATTCCCTCAAGCTCTTTGAAGAGGGAACAAAACTTGTGCGCGACTGCGGCGCGATGCTCGACAAGGCTGAGCAGAAGGTCGCAAAGCTATCCAAAGGCGCGGACGGCGCGCCGGTCGAGAGTACATTTGTTTCGGAGGAGTAAGCAATGGAGGAAAAGCAGTTTTCCGCCCGCGTGGCGGAGTACAAGGCGATGGTAGAGGGCTATCTTTCCTCCTGCCTTTCAGAGGCGCAGCGCGCAAGCTATCATAAGCTGACCGAGGCAATGCAATACAGCCTGATGGCAGGCGGCAAGCGGCTGCGCCCGATGCTGGTGCTCGAATTCTGCCGGATCTGCGGGGGAGACGTCGAAAAGACGCTGCCCGTTGCCTGCGGCATCGAGATGCTGCACACCTATTCGCTCATTCACGACGATCTTCCCGTGATGGATAACGACGACCTGCGCCGCGGCAAGCCCTCGAACCACAAGGTGTTCGGCGAAAGCACGGCGACACTCGCAGGCGATGCGTTGCAGGCGCTGGCGTTCGAAACCGTTCTGTCAGCAGATATTCCCGCGCCGTGCGCACTCAAGTGCGCGAAGCTCCTCGCAAATGCCGCCGGTCACGAGGGGATCTGCGGCGGTCAGGAGCTCGACCTTGCCTGGGAGGGGAGAGCACTGAGCGCATCGGAGCTGGAGGAGATCTATCTGCGCAAGACGAGCGCGCTCATTCGCGCAGCGTGCCTGATGGGTGTGGCTGCCGCGGGAGGCACCAAGGAGCAGGAGGAAGCCGCGATCGGCTACGCCGACAACTTCGGCATTGCTTTCCAGATCCGCGACGATATGCTCGATGTGGTGGGCGATGAAGAGACCTTCGGCAAACCCATCGGCTCTGACAGGGAAGAGGGCAAGACCACGTTTGTCGACATTCTGGGACTGAACGGCTGCCTTCGCGTGATCGAAGCACACAGTGAAAGCGCGGTCGAAGCGCTGTTCGGTCTGGAAAGCACGGATTTCCTGACCCATCTTGTCCGTATTTTCGAAAAACGGGAACAGTAAATATAAATTCTCGTTCAATTCGATAAAAAAACGGGAAATCATGCCAAAGTGTGAATTTGGTGTTGACAAGAGAAAAAGATGGTGCTACGATACGCACATTGAAACGAACCCCACCGGGTGGGAATGATCAAGAGAAAGGATCCATTGGCATGAAGAACCTTTACACTGCCAACTTCATGATGATGCCGATGATGCGCATGTTCAGCATGTGCATGCTTTGTCATGGAGAAAATGGTCATTTCCTTTCTAAAACTGTCTGAGAAGTTCAGCATGAGTGAACGACAGCGGAAGGTCAATGACCTTCCGCTGTTTTTAATTTCCCGAAAGGAGCAGACGATGCGTTTTGAATTGATGAGAGATGACCGAATGTGTCCGCCGGACACTACGGCACGCTGCATTTGAGCGGGACCTGCCGTCCTGCCGATCTTTATTCCTTTTCCATAAACCAATCTATAAAAATCTAAAAAACCATCAATAAAAGGAGATCAATCCGATGAAAAAGCATTCTATCAAGCTGACCGCACTGGCTCTTGCACTCGTTCTTACCGCCGCGCTCGCCCTGACCGGCTGCGGCTCCAAAGATGGCGACAGCGCCGCTACCATTCAGATCGCTGTTCCCAACGACACCACCAATGAGGCGCGTGCCCTGCTCCTGCTCGAGAAAAACGGCATCATCAAGCTCGCCGACGGCGCCGGCATCACTGCCACCAAGAACGACATTGTCGAAAATCCGTATGGCGTCGAGATCGTAGAGACCGAGGCCGCGCAGATCCCCAATATTCTGCAGGACGTTGACTACGCCGTCATCAACTCCAACTATGCCATTAACGCAGGTCTGAACCCCGTGGCCGACTCCCTTGTGATCGAGGGTTCCTCCTCTGCTTATGCCAACATTCTGGCCGTGAAGGAAGGCAACGAGAGCTCCGATAAGATCAAGGCGCTCGTCGCCGCGCTTGAGAGCCAGCAGGTCGTCGATTACATCAACGAGAAGTATGACGGCGCTGTCGTCAGCACCGTCGACGATCCGACCGACGGTTACGATGCTTCCGTTGACTATGACGCTCTCGCTGGTGCGACCATCTCTGTTGCCGCTTCCCCGACCCCGCACGCTGAGATCCTCGAGGTTGCCAAGGCGATCCTTGCCGAGAAGAACATCACCCTCGATATCCAGACCTACAACGACTACGTCGTGCCCAACACCGTCGTCGAAGACGGCACCGTGGACGCCAACTACTTCCAGCACACCCCGTACCTTGATGATTTCAATGCCGAGAACGGCACCCACATCGTTTCTGTTGCCGCCATTCACGTTGAGCCCATGGGCCTCTACGGCGGCAAGCAGACCACGCTTGATGCGCTGAGCGCCAAGTAAGAGAGAAAGGAGGGAGCGTTCTTGATCGAACTGAAGCATTTAAGCAAATCCTTCGAAACTGCCGGAGGACGGGTAGACGCGCTCAAGGACGTCTCCCTCACCATACCGGACGGTGACGTTTACGGCATCATCGGCATGAGCGGCGCCGGAAAATCCACGCTCGTGCGCTGCATCAATATGCTCGAGCGTCCGACCGAGGGCGAGGTCATCGTGAACGGACAGCGGCTCGACACGATGACCCCCGCGCAGCTCCGCGCGGCGCGGCGCGAGATCACGATGATCTTCCAGCGCTTCAACCTGCTGATGCAAAGAAACTGCCTCGCTAACGTCTGCTTCCCGATGGAGCTTTCCGGACTGCGGGGAGAGAAGAAGTGGCGTGAGCAGCGGGCGCTGGAGCTTCTCGACATCGTGGGGCTCAAGGACAAAGCCAAGGCCTATCCTGCGCAGCTCTCCGGCGGTCAACAGCAGCGCGTTGCCATCGCCCGCGCGCTCGCAACAAATCCGAAGGTTCTGCTCTGCGATGAGGCCACGAGCGCGCTCGACCCCAAGACCACGCGCCAGATCCTCGAGCTGATCGGCGACATCAACAAAAAGCTCGGCATCACCGTCGTCATCATCACACACCAGATGAGCGTGGTGAAGGAGGTGTGCAACCACGTTGCCATCCTCGATGACGGCGAGGTGGTGGAGGAGGGGCTTGTTTCGGCGGTCTTCTCCGCGCCCAAGTCTGCGGCGGCACGGCACCTTGTCTTTCCGCGCGGCGCGGACATCGATGTATCCGACCCCCAGCAGCAGCGCCGCATTCGGCTTATCTTCCGCAGCGCAAAGACGACGTCCATTCCGCTCGTCGCCCGCCTTGCGACCGAAGAGGGCATCAGCGCGACGGTCATCTCCGCCACGACGCAGAAGCTCTCCGAAGAGGTCTACGGCGGCATGCTCCTCGGCGTGCCGAACGCGCAGTTTGAGCAGGCGATGGACTTTTTGAGAAGTATCGAAAATCTTCAGGTAGAGGAGGCGAGCGTCGATGTACAGTAATCTCTTTTCTCCGCAGTCGATTGCGGAGCTGACCGCCGCCATGCAGACGCAGTTCCCCAAGGCGATTTGGGAGACCTTTTATGTGACGCTCCTTTCAACGGCACTTGCTGTTGTCATCGGCCTTCCGCTCGGCGTGCTGCTTGTGGCGGGGGAGAAGGGCGGCGTTCTGCCGCTGCCTAAGGCTCTGATGAGCGTTCTGAACGTCATCATCAATCTGCTGCGCTCGATCCCGTTCCTCATCTTAATGATCATGGTTTTCCCGCTCTCGCGCCTCATCATCGGCACGACCGTCGGCACGACCGCGACCATCGTTCCGCTGGTCGTGGCGGCATTCCCGTTTGTGGCGCGCCTGGTAGAGAGCAGCCTGCGCGAGGTCGACCCCAACATCATCGAAGCCGCGCAGAGCATGGGCGCAACGCCCATGCAGATCATCTGCAAGGTGATGATCCCCGAAAGCGTTCCCTCGCTTTTGCAGAATTTTACCATCGCGCTCACGACCATTCTCGGCTACTCGGCGATGAGCGGTATCATCGGCGGCGGCGGCCTCGGCAAGATCGCCATCGACTACGGCTACTACCGCTACAAGTATCTCGTGATGTTCGCGGCGGTCGTGTTGCTCATCATTCTGGTGCAGATCTTCCAGTCCGTCGGCACGCGTTTGTCCGCCAAGAGCGACAAGCGCCTCAAGAAATAAAACAATATCCTGCAAAGCGCCCCAACCGCATGGCTGGGGCGCTTTTTTGTCATATTGCACCGATTGACAGGCAAACAGCGGAGAATTGTGAAAGCGAAATGCAATAAAAATTGCAAAATGCCTTGTCATGTGAGAAAAGTACTGTTATAATAGATTCAGAATGCAATGCACGTCCTGATGATTTGCATATTTTTTATGGAGAAATTGCGTGAACAGCTTTCAAGAACTTCTCCGGTCCATCGACTGGGGCTCGCTGACCGATGCGCTTTTGCGCGTGCTCGGCGTCTTTTTATGTCTGACGGTGCACGAAACCTGCCACGGTCTTGCAGCCCTGGCTCTCGGCGACCCGACGGCCAAACGTGAACATCGACTGAGTCTGAATCCGCTGCACCACATCGACTGGTTCGGTTTAGCCGCGATGCTGCTTGTCGGCTTCGGCTGGGCAAAGCCCGTGCCGGTCGATATGCGGTATTTCAAAAAGCCCAAGCAGGGTATGGTGCTCACGGCGCTCGCGGGGCCGGTATCGAATCTGCTGCTGGCGGTCTTGCTGCTGCTCGGCGCGCGCATCACGATCGCGCACTACGTCGACACGGCATTTTGCAGCGGCCTTTTGAATTTTCTTGCGCGGACAGCGTACATGAGCGTCGGCTTGGGGCTTTTCAACCTCATTCCGATCTCGCCGCTCGACGGCTCGAAGGTGCTTTTCGCCTTTTTGCCCGACCGCGCGTATCTGACGCTGATGCGATATGAAAAGTACGGCATGGTGCTGCTTTTTCTGCTTGTCTGGCTCGGCGTGGGGGACAATATCCTCGGCGAGGGCATTTACCGCGTATACGGGCTGCTGGTCGATCTGATCGTATATTAAATATAAAGAGAGGAATGTCATGGACAATCCCGTTTTCAAGCTGGAAGGCGTGGTGCATGAGCGCAGCGCGGAAGCGCTGCAGGACTTTGAAGGTCCGCTTGATCTCATTCTCTTCCTGCTTTCGAAAAATAAAATAGAGATCCAGGACATTCCGATCGCGCTCATTCTGGAGCAGTATCTCGCCTATCTCGAGCAGCGCAAACAGCTCGACCTTGAAGTGGCGAGCGAGTTCATCACGATGGCGGCGCATCTGATGTACATCAAAACGCGCATGCTCCTCTCGCTCGAGGACGAGCAGGCGCAAAGCGAGATGGACGAGCTGATCGCATCGCTCAAAGAGCGCGCGCAGAAGGATACCTACCTTCGCATCAAGACGCTGACCGAAACGCTCGGCCCGATGGGCGAGTTTGGCCGCAGCATCATGACGCGCCAGCCCGAGCCCATGCAGCGCGGCAAAATCTACGAGTACAGCCATGAAAAGGCCGACCTCGTGCTTGCCATGCAGACGATCATGGAGCGCGGGGAAAAGCTGGCCGCGCCGCCGAGCGCGGCGCTGAGCGAGATCGTGCGCCGCGAGCCGTATCCCGTCAAGGGCAAGGCGGAGGAAATCCTGCACCGGCTCAAGGAGTTCGGCATGACGCGCTTTCAGCTGCTGTTCCGCGGCAGCCGCAGCCGCAGCGAGATCGTGGCGACGTTCATCGCCGTTCTGGAGCTCTGCCGCGAAAAAGTCATCCATCTGGCCGGTTCTGACACGGACTGCACCGTGGAGTGCGGGGACGACGCCCCCGACCGTATCAATCTGTAAAAAGCGAGGAACGCTATGTCTTTGGAATCTTTGGACCTGCGCGAGGTCGAGTCGGCCATCGAGGGCATT
>DPGF01000014.1:1060-6360 GCA_003522105.1 Oscillibacter sp. | reverse complement strand
AGGTTCAAAAGCTTTTTGCCCTTTAAGTCGGAACAGTCGAGCGCGAACGCGCCGTTCATGCCGACCTCCTCATCGACGGTAAAGACCGCCTCGATGGGGGGGTGGGCGAGCGTTTCGTCGGACAAAATGGCGAGGATCATCGCAACGGCGATGCCGTTATCGCCGCCAAGCGACGTCTTGTCCGCCCAGACCCATTCGCCGTCGGTGCGGACATCGAGCCCGTCGCGCGCCATGTCCTTGGTGCAGTCCTCGGTCTTGGCGCAGACCATGTCGATATGGCCCTGCAAAATGACGGGCGCGGCGTTCTCGTAGCCCTTCGAGCCGTCCTTCCAGATGATAAGGTTGTTGCACGCTTCCTGGCGGTACTTGAGGCCAAGCTCCTTGGCAAAGCCGACGCACAGGTCGCTGATTCTCTTCGTGTTTCCGCTGCCGTGGGGAACGGAGCAGAGCTGTTCGAAATAGTAGAATACCTTTTCAGGTTTGATACCGGATAATGCAGCCATGATACCCTCCCATAGTGATTAGTTGATCTGCTTGCGGCGGCTTAAGTTCATCGTGCCGTCCTGCATGTCCTGAATGCTCTCAAGGCTCTTGCCCGTGCCCACTGCCACGCACTGGATGGCGTTCTCCGCGACCGTTGCATGGATACCGGTGCGCGCCGTGATGAGCTGGTCAAAGCCGCGCACCAGACTGCCGCCGCCGGTCATGACGATGCCGTTGTTGGAAATATCGGCGACCAGTTCGGGCGGGGTCTTTTCGAGCACCAGGTGGACTTCCTCCATGATGCGCTCGACGGGCTCTTCAAAGGCCTCGAGCATTTCGGCGGAGGAAACGGTGATCAGCTCCGGCAGCCCCGTAATGAGGCTTCTGCCCTTGACCTCCATGGTCATTTCCTCCTCGGGCGGGAAAACGCAGCCGATCTGCATCTTCATCTGCTCGGCCGTGCGCTCGCCGACGAGCAGGTTGTGCTTGCGGCGCATATACTTGATGACGGCCTCGTTGAACTGGTCGCCCGCGATCTTGATGGAGGACGACTCGACGACGCCGGAGAGGGAGATGACCGCGATGTCGGACGTACCGCCGCCGATGTCGATGATCATGTGGCCCTCGGGCTGGGTGATGTCGATGCCCGCGCCGATGGCGGCGGCGACAGGCTCTTCAATGAGGTAGACGCGGCGCGCGCCGGCCTGAATGCCCGCGTCGATGACCGCGCGCTCCTCGACCTCGGTGATGCCGGAGGGAACGCAGATGATGATGCGCGGCTTGAAGAGCTGGAAGCCGATGACCTTGTGCAAAAACTCCTTGATCATGCGCTCAGTGACCTCGTAATCGGAGATCACGCCCTCGCGCAGGGGGCGAATGGCGATGATGTTGCCGGGGGTGCGGCCGAGCATGGCCTGCGCGTCCGCGCCGACCTTCAGGAGTTTGCCGGTATTCTTGTCGAGCGCAACGACCGAGGGTTCGTTGAGCACAATGCCTTTATCCTTAATGTAGATCAGCACCGACGCGGTGCCAAGATCCATGCCGATATCCTTGGTGAAAGAAAACATAGCCTGTTACCTCTTATTTTCTGAAAACTAAACGAGCAAAGCTCATACTTTCCCATAATGGTTTCATTATAGCGGCTCGAAATAGAGTTTGCAATAGCATTGTGTACGATTTTCTGCACGGTATCAGGGAAAAATAAGGAAAAAGGGAGCTCAGTGCCGCAGACTTTCGCGTCCGCAGACGCGAAACGTCAGTCTTCGTCCGCGGAAGCCAGGGTCGCGCAGATGACGCTCTCCGCACCTGCTGCGCGTAAAACGCGCGCGGCTTCGCGCAGCGTAGCGCCCGTGGTGAGAATATCGTCGATGAGCAGAATGCGCGCGCCCTTGATCTTCTCCTCGTTCACGGCGGCATAAACGCCGGAGACGTTCTTCTGCCGCTCCTCGCGCGAGGAGAGCGAGGACTGCGCGGGGTTGTCCCTCGTCTTTTGCAAAAGCTCTGCGGGCGCGGTGTCCCAGTGGCGGCAGGTCTCGCGCGCAAGAAGGTACGACTGGTCGTAGCCGCGCTCCCGTCTGCGCTTTTTCGACACGGGGACGTAGGTCACCAAATCGAACTGCCCGCCAAAATGCTCGGCCACGCTCTGCGCGAGAATGTCGCCAAAGCCCGTGCAGCGGCTCTGGCTTTCATGGAACTTGTAGGCAAGCAGCGCCTCGCGTACGGCGCCCTCGTACCGGAGCGGGGCGAGGCACGCGCCGATCTCCGCGCGCTCGTGAAATGGCGTTTTGCAGTAGGGAAGCGTTTTTTCACAATCGGAACACACGCCGCGCACGCCGACTTTTGCACAGAAGGCGCAGTGCGGCGGGAAGAGCAGGGCGGCCAGCGAATCCAAAAGTCGCATTTACTCTCCCCCTTTCTTCATCTTCCATTTCAGGCCGCTGTAACGGCGGCTGCGGCGGTCGTTCTCCGCCATTTTGTTGACAGCGGAATCGTCGCCGACGATGACGAGCAGCTCGCGCGCGCGGGTGATGGCGGTATATAAGACGCCGCGCACCATCAGCGACGGCGCGCATGGCGCGCCGACGAAGATGACGCCGCGGTATTCGCTGCCCTGCGCTTTATGTACGGTCATGGCGTAGGCCATGTCAAGCTCTGCGAGCATATCGGCGGTGTAGACGGCGGTGCGGTCGTCGAAGACGATCTCCAGCAGCTCGCCGCTCGGGTCGATCTTTGCGATGTGTCCCACGTCGCCGTTGAAGATGCCCGTGCCGGCGGTGCCGTCCGCCTTCTGCCAGACAACGTCGTAGTCGTTGCGCGTCTGCATGACGCGGTCGCCCTCGCGGAAGGTGAGCTCGCCGAAGCGGCGCTCCTTTTTGCCGGGTTTCGGCGGGTTCAGCGCCGCCTGCAAGGCAAAGTTCAGCGACCTTGTACCCGCGTCGCCGCGGCGGGTGGGCGTTAAGACCTGCAATTCCTCCGCGGGAATGCCCATCTTGTCGGGCAGCCGCGTTTTGCACAGCTCCACCACCGTTTCGACGAGCCGCACGCTGTCGCGCCGGGGAAGGAAGAAAAAGTCGTTCGCGGCAGCGTTTTTGAGTTGCGGCGGCATGCCGGTGTTGACAAGGTGCGCGTTGCGCACGATCATCGACTGCCCAGCCTGGCGGAAAATATCGCGCAGGGCGACGGTCGCAACGCGGCCGCTGCGAATGAGGTCGGAAAAAACGTTGCCCGCGCCCACGCTCGGCAGCTGGTCGGGGTCGCCGACCAAAACGAGGCGGCAGCCCGGGCGCAGCGCCGCAAGCAGCGCGCGCATGAGAGACAGGTCGACCATCGAGGTCTCGTCCACAATGAGCGCGTCCGCCTCGAGGGGTTCCTTTTCCCCCTTGGTGAAGGTGACCTCGCCGGTCTGGTCGTTCCATGTCATGCCGAGCATACGGTGAATGGTCTGCGCCTCGCGCGAACACAGCTCGCCCATGCGCTTGGCGGCGCGGCCCGTGGGCGCGGCAAGCAGGACGGAAAGTCCCATGCGCTCAAAGAGCGCGACGATGGCGCGCACGCTCGTCGTCTTGCCCGTGCCGGGGCCGCCGGTGAGCAGCAGCAATTCTTCCTTCGCCGCAAGCTCAACGGCCTGACGCTGGAGCGGCGCGTACTGCACGCCCTGCTCGTGCTCGATCTCGGCGATGACGCGCTCCACGCCGCGCAGCGCGTCGGGCTTGTCCGCAAGCATCGCCGAAATGCGCGTGACGACATAGCTTTCGTCCTCCCAGGACGCACGAAGATAACAGGCCGTGACGTTCGCCACCGGCTCCTGCACGATGCGTTTGCGCTCGATGAGATCATCGAGGCTCTTTTCCGCCGCGTCGACATCGCAGTCCAAAAGCTGGACGGTCGCGGCAAGGAGCTTTTCGCGCGGGAGAAAAACGTGCCCGCCCGCCTCGCGGTTGTGGGAAAGCTCGAAGGTTAGTCCTGCCTCGGTGCGCAGCGCATCGTCGCCGCCGAAGCCCATCGAGAGCGCGATCTCGTCGCAGACGGAAAAGTCCACGCCGAACGCGCTGTCAGAGAGGAGATAGGGGTTGCGCTCGAGCGCGGCCATCGCGTTTGCGCCGAAGCGCCGGTAGAGCGGCACGCTGAGCGCGGCGCTCAGGTCGTAATGGGCAAGAAACTCCATCACGCGCCGTAGCCCCATCTGCTCGTTGAAGGCATTTAAAATTTCCTGCGCGCGCTTGCTCGTCATGCCCTTGATGGCGGTCAGCTTCTCCGGCTCGGATTCGAGCACGCGCAGCGTCTCTTCGCCAAAGCGCGCGACGAGCTTTTCCGCCGTGGCGGGGCCGACGCCGCGCACCACGCCCGAGGCAAGGTAGTTTAAGATCTCCGTCTCGTTCGAGGGAAGATACCGCTCGACCTCGAGCGCGGAAAACTGCTCGCCGTACTGCGGGTGGGAAGAAAACGTGCCCGTCGCCGTCAGGTTTTCGCCGGGCGCGGCGCAGGGGACGCAGCCGACGAGCGTCAAAAGCTCGCCGTCGTCCGTCACAAGGCGCAGCACGGCATAGCCGTTTTCCTCATTCTGGAAAACGACGGACATGACCGTGCCGATGATCGTCGTTTCTTCTCCCATGTCTGCCTCCTCAAGTGAAAAAATCGGTCAAGTCCTCTTTTTTGCAGAGGTAGACCTCGTATTCGCTGCGGCACAAAAGCTCCGCCACACGGCGCGGCTCGTCGGCAAGGCCGCAGTCCACGATCACAACGCGCGAAAAGCCGCCCTCTTCGTAGCGCGAGCGCAAAAGCGCGCGCACCGTGTATTCAAGCGCCCGCCCGTCCCCGCAGGCCTCGACGACCGCCGTGGCGGGCAGCGTATCGCGCCGCCGCGGATGCACGATGGCCGAGAGAAAAAGGAAGATGAGCGTCGTCAGTCCTATGGCGGCGAGCGCCGCCACAACGCCGTCCTGCAAAAGCCGCATTTCTCGATCACCTCGCGCCATTCTACGGCGCGGACGGGCAAAGGGTGCAAAGGATCAGAGCATTTTTTTAAGATACTGCCCCGTGTAGGACTGCTCGCACGCGGCGACCTCCTCGGGCGTGCCGGAAATGACGAGCGTACCGCCGCCGCTGCCCCCCTCGGGGCCGAGGTCGAGGAGGAAGTCCGCGCACTTGATGACATCTAAGTTGTGCTCGATGACGAGCACGGTGTTGCCCGCGTCGACAAGGCGCTGCAAGACCTCAAGGAGCTTTTTCACATCGTCCGTATGAAGACCCGTGGTCGGCTCGTCGAGGATATAGATGGTGCGCCCCGTGGAGCGCTTAGAAAGCTCGGTCGCGAGCTT
>DPGF01000014.1:0-848 GCA_003522105.1 Oscillibacter sp. | reverse complement strand
CGCTGGGCTTCGCCGCCGGAGAGCGTCGTAGACGACTGGCCGAGGCGGATATAGCCGAGGCCGACCTCGCTGAGCGTGCGGAGCTTCGCTTCAAGCTTTGGAAGGTCACGGAAGAATTCGAGCGCTTCCTCCACGGTCATTTCCAGCACGTCCGCGATGCTCTTGCCCTTGTAGTGCACCTCGAGCGTTTCGCGGTTGTAGCGCTTGCCCTTGCAGACCTCGCAGGGCACGTAAATATCGGGCAGGAAGTGCATCTCGATCTTGAGCTGACCGTCGCCCGAGCAGGCCTCGCAGCGGCCGCCGCGCACATTGAAGCTGAAGCGGCCCGCGGCATAGCCGCGCGCCTTCGCGTCCGGGGTCGAGGCGAAGAGGTCGCGGATATCGTTGAAGAGATTTGTATACGTCGCGGGGTTGGAGCGCGGCGTGCGCCCGATGGGGCTCTGATCGATGCAGATGACCTTGTCGAGGAACTCTTCGCCATCGATGGCGCGGCATCTGCCCGGGTGCACCTTCATGCGGTTTAAGTCCGCGCCGAGCTTTTTGTAGATGATCTCGTTGACGAGCGACGATTTGCCGCTGCCGGAAACGCCCGTGACGCAGGTGAAGGTTCCGAGCGGGATCGAGACATCGAGATCTTTGAGGTTATTTTCCTGCGCGCCGCGCACGGTGAGGAAATTGCCGTTTCCTGTTCTGCGTGCCTTCGGCACTTCGATCTTCTTTTTACCGCTCAGATACTGGCCGGTCAGGGAATTCGGGTTCGCCATGACCTCTGCCGGCGTGCCGCAGGCCACGACCTGCCCGCCGTGCGCGCCCGCGCCGGGGCCGATGTCGATGAGGTAGTCCGCCGC
>DPGF01000109.1:6892-16394 GCA_003522105.1 Oscillibacter sp. | reverse complement strand
CAGCCCACCGGCGACATTGAGGTCGTGCCCGAGAAGATCGAGCTGCTCGGCCGCTGCCGCTACAACTCCCTCCCCTTCGAGGTCAACCGCAGCCGCGAGGCCGACGAGACGCAGCGCCTCAAGTACCGCTATCTCGACCTGCGCAACCCCGCCGTCAAGAAGAACATCGTCCTGCGCTGCAACGTCATCGCCGCGCTGCGCAAGGCCATGATGGAGCACGACTTCCTTGAGATCACCACCCCGATCCTGACGGCCTCCTCCCCCGAGGGCGCGCGCGACTATCTCGTTCCCGCCCGCAAGCACCCCGGCAAGTTCTACGCCCTGCCGCAGGCCCCGCAGCAGTTCAAGCAGCTGCTGATGACCTCCGGCTTCGACCGTTATTTCCAGATCGCGCCCTGCTTCCGTGATGAGGACGCGCGCGGTGACCGCAGCCCCGGCGAATTCTACCAACTCGATATGGAGATGGCGTTCGCCACGCAGGAGGACGTTTTCGCCATCTGCGAGGACGTGCTGCCCCCGGTCTTTGCCAAGTTCGGCACCTATGACATCGCCTCCAAGCCTCCCTTCCGCCGCATCAAGTATCTCGATGCGCTCGAGCTCTACGGCTCCGACAAGCCGGATCTGCGCATCGACCTGACCGCGACGAACGTCTCCTCCCTCTTTGCCGGCAGCGCCTTTGAAGTCCTCGCGGACAAGACCGTCAAGGCTGTCGCCATCTCGAACTGCGCGCTCACGCGCAAGCAGATCGACAAGCTCCTCACCGACTGCGAGGTGCAGGCAGGCGCGAAGGGCTACTGGTTCAAGGTGGACGAAAAGGGCGAGCTTGCCGGCGGCATTGCAAAGTTTGTCGACAAGGAAGCGGCCGCGAAGCTCCTGCCGCTCGAGCCCAATACGCTCGTGCTCGTCGCGGGCGGCGAGCTTGCCACCAAGCTTGTCGGCGTGATGATCAAGACCTTCGGCCCCGCCTGCGAGGGCCACATGGACAAGGAGCGCTACGAGTTCTGCTGGATCGTCGACTTCCCGATGTACGAGATCGGCGACGAGAGCGGCGAGCTGGAGTTCTGCCACAACCCGTTCTCCATGCCCTCCGGCGGCCTCGAGGTGCTGCTCAAGGCCGAGCGCGGCGAGATCGACCCGCTGAGCATCACCGCTGACCAGTACGACCTCGTCTGCAACGGCGTGGAGCTCTCCTCCGGTGCCGTGCGTAACCACGACCCCGAGATCATGATCAAGGCCTTTGAGCTCGTCCGCCTCGGCGAAGAGGACGTGAAGGCCAAGTTCCCCGCCATGTACAACGCCTTCTGCTACGGCGCGCCTCCGCACGCGGGCATCGCCCCGGGCGTCGACCGCATGGTGATGCTGCTCGCGGGCGAGGATTCCATCCGCGAGATCATTCCCTTCCCGATGAACAAGAACGCGCAGGACATCATGATGGACGCGCCCAGCGAGGTGACACAGAAGCAGCTCGATGAGCTGCATATTGCGGTCACGGCGCATGAGGAAGAATAATTTAGCTCTCACTGCGTGAGGGTGCAATGGTTTCCCTGCGCCGCGCAGGGAAACGGCAAAAGGGGGGCTATTCTCTTTCCTCGGAAAGAGAATAGCCCCCCTTACACCCCCCAAGAGAAAGGGACGAGGGGCCTTCCCCCTCGACCCCGCACATTGGCAGTCTCGATCTTGAAGAGCTGCTCAGCCTGCGGAATCAGGTGCGGTGTACATGGCTTCGCCATGAATCCCTGCATTTCGTTACTGCTCTCAACCGCGCCTTACTGCCGTGAGGCGCGAGTGACGTTTGCTCGGCGACAGACTGCCTGCGGAATGCGGCATTGCTGCGCTCGCCGCATTGATGGGTGCCTCGGTAGACGGAAATTACTGCGCACTTCTACAAGATGGGCAGAGCAGCAGCGGATAATAGGAGCAGAGGCAAATCGTATAGCAATGACAACGCGGCAACGCCGCGCGCAGGCAGTGCAATCGGCAAGCATTGCAGCTCTTCGAGCTGCTCGCTTGCAATGTGAAAACCTTTCTCTTGGGGGATTTAAAGGGGGATATTCTCTTTTATGAAAGAGAATATCCCCCTTTGCCCGCTCCCCTGCGGGTACGCAGGGATTCTCGGTTTGTCTTGACAAACAATTTCAGTCATGGTATGCTGGGCGCAATAAAGGCAGTGAGAAAGAAGCCTTTTCTTAACGCTTCGCTTCAGAGAGGGGACGGACGGTGCAAGTCCCCGCGGTGCAGAAAAGGCGGCGCTTTTGAGCCGCGCGGCGGAAATGCCGCGCCGGACCCTCCGTTACAAGGGAACGAAGTGCCCCGCATCCAACGGGGAATTCAGGTGGAACCACGGACAAATACTTTGTTCGCCCTGAGCCTACTGCAATAGGCTCAGGGCGTTTTTTATCTCCTGAGCCAAACTTGAAAGGAGAACTTTACCATGAAAAACACCGAAAAGACGATGGACAAGATCGTCGCGCTGTGCAAAAACCGCGGCTTTGTCTTCCCCGGCAGCGAGATCTACGGCGGCCTTGCCAACACCTGGGACTACGGCCCCCTCGGCGCCGAGCTCAAGAAGAACATCAAGAACGCCTGGTGGAAGAAGTTCGTGCAGGAGAATCCCTACAACGTCGGCCTTGACGCCGCAATCCTGATGAACCCGCAGACCTGGGTAGCAAGCGGCCATCTCGGCGGCTTCTCCGATCCTCTGATGGACTGCCGCGAGTGCCACGAGCGCTTCCGCGCCGACAAGGTCATCGAGGACTGGTGCGCCGAGACCGGCTTCGAGCTGCCCAAGCCCATCGACGCCTTCTCCCAGCAGGAGATGAAGGATTTTGTCGAGGAACACATGATCCCCTGCCCCACCTGCGGCAAGCACAACTTCACCGATATCCGCCAGTTTAACCTCATGTTCAAGACGTTCCAGGGCGTGACCGAGGACGCGAAGAACACCGTCTACCTCCGCCCCGAGACCGCGCAGGGCATCTTCGTCAACTTCAATAACGTCCAGCGCACCACGCGCAAAAAGCTGCCGTTCGGCATCGGCCAGATCGGCAAGTCCTTCCGCAACGAGATCACGCCGGGCAACTTCATCTTCCGCGTGCGCGAGTTCGAGCAGATGGAGCTCGAGTTCTTCTGCAAGCCGGGCACCGACCTTGAGTGGTTCAACTACTGGCGCACGTTCTGCCACAACTGGCTGCTCTCCATCGGTCTCAAGGACGAGAACCTCCGCCTGCGCGACCACGATCCCGAGGAGCTGTGCTTCTACTCCAAGGCGACGACGGACTTCGAGTTCCTCTTCCCCTTCGGCTGGGGCGAGCTGTGGGGCGTGGCCGACCGCACGGACTACGACCTGACGCAGCACCAGACCGTCAGCGGCGAGAAGATGGTCTACCGCGAGGGCGAGGGCAAGGACATGGTCGAATATGTGCCCTATGTCATCGAGCCGTCGCTCGGCGTGGAGCGCAGCGTGCTCGCCGTCCTCTGCGATGCTTACGATGAAGAGGTCGTCGGCCAGGACAAGAAGGGCAACGACGATGTGCGCGTCGTGCTGCACTTCCACCCCGCGCTCGCGCCGTTCAAGGCCGCGATCCTGCCGCTTTCGAAGAAGGAAGTGCTCGCCGGCCCCGCTCAGGAGCTGTATGCCGAGCTTTCCAAGGAGTTCATGGTCGACTACGACGAGACCGGCTCGATCGGCAAGCGCTACCGCCGCGAGGACGAGATCGGCACGCCGTACTGCATCACGTTCGACTTCGACACCGTCGGCGACGAGGCCAACGGCATCGCGGCCGACCACTGCGTCACCATCCGCGAGCGCGACAGCATGGAGCAGATCCGTATCCCCATCGATCAGGTCAAGAACTTCCTGCGCGAGAAGATCGCATTCTGATCAAAGTTTTCCACAGGATAGCAAACCGTCAAAAAGGGCAGCTCTCGAAAGAGAGCTGCCCTTTTTTCTGTTTTTGCCGGCGCACACATGGCGCTTGGCAGAATAGGAAACATGCCCGGTTGCGTTTTTTCGACTGAAATGATATAATTTTTTATTATGTTTTTTGGAAAGGGGACAACCCCAACATGCGTTTTTTCTCTTCCCTGGTGCGGCCTGACGAGTCCACAGGCGCGGTGATGCGCTGGGTGCACCGCATCTGGGTCTTTTTCTGGCTCACGGCGCTCGGCGCGGGCATCGGCCTGCTCTCGCTCTATCTCACGGCGCACTCCTATGCCGCCATCGACGCGACCGCGCTTTTGCAGTCGTACTTCAAAATTCCGCTGCTCGTGGTGATGAATCTGCTTGCGCCGGTGCTGCTCGTGTACCTCGGCTTTTTTCTCTTCGCGCGGCCGTGGGCGGCGTACCTTCTCTCGGCGCTGCCGTTTCTCACGCTTGCGCTCGCAAGCTACTACAAGGTGCAGCTGCGCGGCGACCCGGTGCTGGCAAGCGACCTGCGCCTGCTGCGCACGGCGGGCGGCATCATGGACAAGTACACCTTCGACATGACCGCGCCTGTGCTCGTTGTCATCGAGGGCTTTTTGCTGCTGCTGGCGCTGTCGCTGCTGATGCTGCGCAGGGAGCGCATGAGTTCCCGGGCAAGGCTCGCGGGCATCATGGCGGCGCTCTCGCTCACGCTTGGCTGCTGCTTTGAGTACTACCCCAGCACGGACATCTACAAGGCGACCGCCAACACCGATCTCATCACCCCCTGGTCGGCCGTCGAGGTCTACATTTCCCGCGGCACGACCTATCCCTTCCTTTTCAGCGTGCAGGATATGTTTCCCGACGCGCCGGATGGCTACCGCGACAGCGACGCCTATCAGGCGCTCTCGCAGTATCGGGACGCCGACATTCCGGACGAGCAGAAGGTCACAGTCGTCGGCATCATGCTCGAGGCGTTCTCCGACCTGACGGATTTTCCCGCGCTGGGCGAGCTTTCCTCGGTGCGCGGGGTCTATGAGCCGCTGCACGAGCTGGAAAAGCGCAGCGTTTCCGGCGACCTTCTCACCAACATTTTTGCCGGCGGCACAACGGACACCGAGTGGGGCTTCCTCACCGGTTACAGCGAGCATGAGGAGTTCCGCAGCGCAACGGATTCCTTTGTCCGCTATCTTAAGGCGCAGGGCTACGACACGCTCTACCGCCACCCGGGCTATTCGTGGTTCTATAACCGCAGCAATGTGAACGAATACCTCGGCTTTGACGAGAGCGTGTTCAACGAATCGGGCTTTGCCGATCTCATCTCCATCGACGAGGCGCTCTACGCGTCCGACGCGGTGCTGGTCGATTACCTCCTGAACGACATCGACACACGCACGGAGGACGACGCCCCGCTCTTCCTCTTCTCCGTTTCGTATCAGAACCACGGCCCGTACCCCTCCGAGACCTATTGGGAGGAATATGTCACGCCGGAAAAAAACGGCTGGTCGATGGAGAGCTGCTGCGTGGTGAACAACTATCTGGCAGGTATCCGCAGCACGATCGAGCAGATGCGCCGCCTGACGCGCGAGCTGGACGCGCGCGACGAGCCTGTGGTGCTCGTGCTCTTCGGCGACCACAAGCCGTGGATGGGCAACGGCAGCAGCGTGTATGCCGAGCTGGGCGTGAGCCTTGACCTGTCCACGCAGGAGGGCTTCTACAACTATTTCTCCACCCCGTATCTGATCTATGCCAACAAGGCCGCCAAGGCGGCGCTCGGGCAGGACTTCACCGGCGAGGGTGGCGACATTTCCCCCTGCTTCCTGATGGAACGCCTCTTTGATGCCTGCGGCTGGACGGGAGACCGCTTTATGCAGCTTCAGCGCGCGACGAGCGCCGTCTCCCCGCTGATGCATGAGGACGGCTACCGCATGATCGACGGCGTCATTACGACCGATGTGGAGGGCACGGCGGCGGACGTCTGCGAGCGCTACCTCTGCGCGCAGTATTACCGCGAACACCATTTCACCGCCGCGTCCTGATGAAAGGAGATCTTCTGATGAAAACGACCAGACTGAGTGCGCTTTTGCTTTCGCTTCTTCTGCTGCTTTCCGCCTGCGGGACAAAGCGGCAGGACACGCCGGACCCCGATCCCGCGCCAGACCCTGCGCCTGTTACGCCGCAGCCGGTGGAAAAAACGCCCGACGAGCGCATCGACGACATCATCGCAGACATGAGCCTTGAGGAAAAGGTCGGCCAGCTCTTCTTTGTCCGCTGCCCCGAGACGGGCGCTGCGGAGGACGTCGCTTCCTATCACCTCGGCGGCCTTCTGCTCTTCGGGCGGGACTATAAGGACGCAAGCGGCGAATGGCTCACCGAGGACGACTTTACTTCCTCGCTCGCGTCGTATCAAGCTGCGGCGGCGATCCCGCTGTTCATCGGCAGCGACGAAGAGGGCGGCACCGTCACCCGCGCGAGCAGGAACCCCAACCTCTTCTCCGCGCCGCTTTCCTCCCCGCAGGCGCTCTATGCCTCGCTCGGCATGGAGGGAGTGCTCACCGAAACGCGCCGCTACAACGAAGCGCTCAAAACCCTTGGCATCAACGTGAACTTTGCCCCCGTGTGCGATGTTTCGACCAATCCCGACAACTTCATCTACGCCCGCTCGTTCGGGCAGGACGCGCAGGCGACCGCGGACTACATCGCCCAGGTCGTGCCCGCCTACGAAACGGCCGGCGTTGCCTGCGTCCTGAAGCATTTCCCCGGCTACGGCAACAATGCCGATACGCACACCGGCGTTGCCATCGACGCGCGCCCCTACACCACGTTCGAGCGCTCCGACCTCGTTCCCTTTGAGGCGGGCATTGCGGCGGGCGCGCCGTTCGTGCTTGTGAGCCACAACGTTGTCGAGTGCATGGACAGCGCCTATCCCGCCTCGCTCTCTGCAAAGGTGCACGCGCTGCTGCGCGATACGCTCGGCTTTTCCGGCATCATTGTGACGGACGATCTTGCGATGGACGCCGTCAAGGCCTACGCGCAGAACGGCAGCGCCGCCGTACTGGCCATTCAGGCGGGCAACGACATGGTCGTGACCACCGACTACCGCGAGCAGATCCCGCAGGTGATCGCCGCCGTCAGAAACGGCGAGATCGCCGAGAGCGAGATCGACGCGCACGTTTTCCGCGTGCTGCACGAAAAACAGGCGCTCGGCCTGATCGACTAAAGGAGCCTATCCAATATGCAAACCAGAAAACTCTACTATGAAGATCCCTTCCAGAAGGGCTTTGCCTCCACCGTTGTCTCCTGCGAGGAGACCAAGGGCGGCTACGCCGTCGTGCTGGAGGAAACGGCCTTCTATCCCGAGGGCGGCGGCCAACCCTGCGACGTCGGCACGCTGGGAAGCGCCAACGTTCTCGACGTGCGCGAGAAGGACGGCATCATCGTCCACCTCTGCGACCGGCCGCTTGCCGCGGGGGCAAGTGTCTCCGGCAAGATCGACTGGGCACGCCGTTTCGACCACATGCAGCAGCATTCGGGCGAACACATCTGCTCGGGTCTCATCTGCGCGCGCTTCCACTGCGACAATGTCGGCTTCCACATGGGCGCGGACACCGTGACCATCGACTTCAACGCCGATATTTCGTGGGAGGCGCTGCTCGAGATCGAGCAGACGGCCAATCTCTACATCTACGAGGATCACCCCATCGACATTCAGTTCCACCGCGGCGCGGAGCTTGACAAGATCGACTACCGCAGCAAAAAGCCGCTCGAGGGCGACGTGCGCATCGTCGCTTTCCCCGGCGCGGACTGCTGCGCCTGCTGCGGCACACATGTGGCGCGCTCCGGCCAGGTGGGGCTTGTGAAGTTCCTCTCCGTGCAGAAGTTCCGCGACGGCGTTCGCATCGAGATGCTCGCAGGCCGCCGCGCGCACCGCTATCTCTCCGCGTGCTGGGAGCAGGACGTCCACGTCGCGCAGGCGCTGTCCGTCAAGCCCACCGCCAGCCTTGCCGGGGTGGAGCGCGTGCTCGCCGAGCTTTCCGCGCTCAAGCTGCGCTGCGCAAGGCTGGAGGAATCCGCCTTTGCCCAGACGGCCGCACAGTATGAAAGCAAGGGAAACGTGCTGCTTTTTGAAGAGGAAATGGGCGGCGACAGCCTGCGCAAGCTCTGCGACGCAGTGATGAAGACCTGCGGCGGGCGCTGCGCGGTCTTTGCCGGGGCGGACGGCGCTTACAAGTACGCCATCGGCCACACGGACGGCGATCTGCGCGCGCTGACCAAAACGCTCAACGCGGCGCTTTCCGGGCGCGGCGGCGGCAAACCGAACTTTGTGCAGGGCAGCGTGAGCGCGTCGCGCGCCGAGATCGAAGCATTTTTCAACGCCTGACGCAGCAGGCGCAGAAATGACGACAAAAAAGGAGTCTCTCTTTCTAAGAGAGACTCCTTTTTGATTTGTACCGGAACGATCAGAAGCCGAAGCCGCCGAGGCCGAGACCGCTTGTGAGCGCGTTCATCTTGCCGTCCATCGCCTCTTCGGCCTGGCGCAGCGCCTCGTTCACAGCGGAAATGATGAGATCCTGGAGCATTTCCACGTCCTCGGGGTCGACCGCCTCGGGCTTGATGGTGATGTTCGTGACCTCTTTCTTGCCGCTCACTTCCGCGCTGACGACACCGCCGCCGACGCTTGCGGAGAAGGTCTTTTCCTCGACCTCCTGCTGCGCCTTCTGCATGTCCTCCTGCATCTTCATGATCTGCTGCTGCATCTGCTGCTGCTTGAGCATCTGGCCGCTGCCATTGGAAAAGCCGCGGCGTGCGCTGTAACCCTTTGCCATAATTGTTGTCTCCTTTTTATTTTACTGTAAAATTGTCGAATTTACTGCCCATGCGCATGAGATCCTGCATCCTGTCGCGCTTTTTCGCGCCCGGACACTCGCCCACAAGGAAGCGGACGCGGATCTCCCTGCCGACCGCGCGAAAGGTGACTTCGCGCAGAACGTCTGTCACGACCTGCTGATCGAGCATGGATTTCTGCACCTCGGTCGTGCAGTAGACGGTCAAAAGATCGTCCTTCATCGTGCCCTGCGCCATGCCGATGAAGGCGCGCTTGTCGGGCGTAAGGCGGTTTTTGTAGCTCTCCAGCAGCTCGAAGAAGAGCTCGCTGTCGCCGTCGCTGTCCGCCGGAGCGCCCTGCCCGGCCGCTGCGCTTGCAGACTCTTTCTGCGCGGGCGCCGCGTCATCTTTCGGCACTTTTCGCACTGTCGCCGCAGGCTCCACCGGCTCGCCGTAGGGCGGGGGCGCGTCGTAATCGTCCGGCAGCGGCGGCTCGTCCCACGGAAGCGGCGCTTCCTCGGCGGGCTTTGCGCTCTCCGCGCTCGCGGGCGCGGCCTTCTGCGGCATAGGGGAATCCTTTGCCGCGGGAGCGGCTGCCGGCGCGCTCGGAGCATTTCTTGCCGCAAACTGTACGCCCGCGGCGATCTGCTCTTCCAGCCGCGCAATGCGCGCGCCGAGCGCAGCAAGATCGCCGGAAAGCGTTTCGTCGCAGAGCTTTAAAATGCACAGCTCCGCGTCCGTGCGGCGGTTGACGCTGAACTGGAGCTGCGCCGCCGT
>DPGF01000109.1:0-6707 GCA_003522105.1 Oscillibacter sp. | reverse complement strand
CTGAACTGGAGCTGCGCCGCCGTTTCCTGCAAGATCGTGCAGAGCTGAATGAAGCGCGCGCTCGTTCCCTGCGCGCGCAGAGAGTCAAGCGTGGAAGCGTCGTAAGCGCCGCTGAGCAGGCTCTCGCCGCCCTCGCCNNGTCGCGCTGATGAGCAGCTCGCGCGAGAGGGCGGAAAGCTCGCCGAGCACTGCGCCGACGTCCTTGCCGCCGTCGTAGAGCCTGCCGAGCAACGCGAGCGCGCCGCGCGCGTCGCGCGTCAAGATGAGGGACATGAGCTGCGCGGTCTGCACGTTTCCGGCAAGACCCAGCGCATCAAGCACCGCGGGCGCGTCGATCGCGCCGCCGACGGCGGCGCACTGGTCCAAAAGCGACAGCGCATCGCGCAGCGCCCCGTCGGAAAGGCGGGCTAAAAGCGCCGCGCCGTCGTCTTTGAGGTCGATATTCTCCTGCTGCGCGATGTAGTTGAGCCTTCCCACGATGTCCTTCGGCTGGATGCGGCGGAAGGAGAAGCGCTGGCAGCGCGAGAGAATGGTCGCGGGCACCTTGTGCAGCTCCGTCGTCGCCAGAATGAACATCAGGTGCTCGGGCGGCTCTTCTAAGATCTTGAGCAGCGCGTTGAACGCGGGCGTTGAGAGCATGTGTACTTCGTCGACGATGTACACGCGCTTTTTCACCTGCGCGGGGGAGTAGATCGCCTCGTCGCGCAGCGCGCGCACGCTGTCTACGCCGTTGTTCGACGCCGCGTCCAGCTCTACCACGTCCAAAAACCGCCCGCTCTCGATGCCGAGGCAGCTCGGGCAGCGGTTGCAGGGGTTGCCGTTTTCCGGGTGCTCGCAGTTGACCGCGCGCGCGAGGATCTTCGCGCAGGTCGTCTTGCCTGTGCCGCGTGTACCGGTGAAAAGATAGGCGTGCGACAGCCGCCCCTCCGCCACCTGGCGCTGCAAGGTCTCGGTGATATGCTCCTGGCCGACCACGTCGGCAAAGGTTTTGGGACGCCACTTGCGGTAAAGCGCCTGATACATCCGCAGCCCTCCCTTTTCGATAAAAATACTCCTCCGTATACAGCTGCGGAACCGGCGTCCTTGCGGCACATGGATGGTCCCGCTTAATGCTGCTCGGTTCCCCGCCTGACATGGTTCGCAGGTACCCATTGCGCAAGACCGATTCCGCAGCTGTATGCGGAGGAGTTGTTGAACAAATGGTATTCTACTATATTTTAGAAAAAATATCAACAGAAAAATGAAAAAGGGGCTTCACAAATTCAAAAAAGTATGTTATGATAATCCGCGCTGGGAGACCAGCATTGCTATTTGGGCCTGTAGCTCAGTTGGGAGAGCGTACGGTTCGCATCCGTAAGGTCGTGGGTTCGAATCCCTTCAGGTCCACCAAAAAGAAGAGCACCGCAAAGCGGTGCTCTTCTTTTTGGTATCCGTAGGACATTTCACAGCACAGGGACAAATAAATTGCCCCTGTGCCAAGGTTTTCGCAAAGCGAAAACGCTTGTGACGCGCCACTCGGCGCGTTTTTTTGTTTCACGCGCCGCAGGCGGCGAAAACCGAGGGTGATTTGAAATGCTCGGGCGAAGTGAATTCGCCCTCCGCCAAGATTTTGCTGGCGCAAAATGCTTGTACGGCGCAAATGCGCCGGTTTTACTATCTGCGGGACATTTCACTTGTCTCGCGCCACTTGGCGCGGTGATTGGTTTCACGCGCCGCAGGCGGCTCAACCCAAGGGTAATTCAAAATGCTCGGTGGAAGTGAATCCCACCTCCGCCAAGATTTTGCTGGCGCAAAATGCTTGTACGGCGCAAAAGCGCCGGTTTTACTATCTGCGGGACATTTCACAGCGCCGCCCCCTGCCCTCACATGAAGTTTGCGAACACTGACGCGCCGGCGACCGTGAGCAATCCCGCCACAACGATCGACAGGCCGCTCATTGCGCCCTCGACCTCGCCAAGCTCGATGGCCTTGGCCGTACCCAGCGCGTGCGCGGACGAGCCGATGCTGACGCCCTTCGCAATGGGGTCGGTGATATGAAAGAGCCTGCACACCGCCACGGCGGTCACATTGCCGAAAATGCCCGTGATGATGATCATGGCGACCGTCAAGGTCACATAGCCGCCGAGCTCTTCCGAAACGCCCATGCCGATGGCCGTGGTGATGGACTTGGGGAGCAACGTCACATATTCCTCGTGCGTCAGGTGAAAGAGCCTGCTCATCACAAGCACGCTGCACAGCGTGGTGACAACACCCGCAAAAATACCGGCAAAAATGGCCTTGTAGTTCTGCCGGAGGAGCGCGAGCTTTTCATAGAGCGGCACGGCAAGGCAGACGGTCGCGGGTGTCAAAAGATAGCTGAGGTACTTTGCGCCCTCGTAATATACGTCATAGTCGATGCGCGCGGTCACAAGCAGCGCGATGGTCACGGCGACGGAGATAAGAAGCGGGTTGCAGAGCGCAAGCCTGCACTTTTTTTGCAGCAGCACGCCGAGGCCGTAGGAAACAAGGCTCACCGAAACGCCGAAAAAGACGGACTGTTCGAAAAATGTCATTTCCTGCCCTCCTCTTTTCTGCTTCTTTTCAGCACGCCCTGCGTCACAAGGCCGGACACTGCCATCACGGCAACCGTCGTCACCACGGCGATGACGAGATAGGCAAGGAGATTCTCTTTGATGACGCTCCACGAAGCCATCAGCCCCACGGCGGCGGGAATGAACATCAGGGGCATGATCTCGATGAGAAAGCAGGCCGTGTCGCGCACGGCGTCAAGCTTGATGATCCCCGTCAGCAGGCAGACAAGCATCAGCACAAGGCCGTAGATGCTCGCCGGCACAGGCAGCGGCAAAAGATAATTGAGCAGCTCTCCTGCAAAGGAAACCAGCAGGATCATGGCAAATTGTTTGACATATTTCATGGTTTTTCCCTTCTTTGCATGATACCGTCTCATTGTACGGCGGCAAAAAAGGGCTGTCAATCGACAAAGGGGCGGAATCTCCGCCCCTTTGCCCTTATAAAAGTGGAATATTTTCAAAAAGAATGTCGAGCAGCTTGTCGCCGTGCGGGACATCGGGGCCGTTCATGCCGTTTTCTTCGGTGTAGGTCACACCGCGCTTCGTATCCATGCGGCTGTCATACAGAATAAACGGGACCGGCGAGCCCTCGTGCTGCTTCGTGCGCACGAACGTTCTGTGGTCGCTGATGATGAGAAGGCGATATTCCATCTTCGCCTCGTCCATCTTCCCGAGCAGCGGCGTGATGAGGCGGCTGTCGAGCCATTCGATGGCCTGGATCTTATTCTTGAGATCGCCCGCGTGCGCGCACTCGTCCGGCGCTTCCAGATGCACGAGCACGAAATCGTGGGAGTTGACCATCTCCCACGCGGCTTCGGCCTTGCCCTCGATGTTGGTGTCGATCTCACCGTTCGCGCCCTCAACATCGACCATGTCAAGGCCGCACATCGCGCCGAGCCCCTTGACCACGGGCACCGCCGCAACGACCGCGCCGCTCTTGCCGTAGCGCTCCTGAAGGCTCGGCAGCTTTGCCGCCTTGCCCTCCGCCCAGAGCCAGATGCCGTTGGCGGGGAGCTTGCCCTCTTTTCTGCGGCGCTCGTTGATAGGTGCGTGCTCGAGCGCCTTGTTGGCAAGGCGCATCAGCGTGAGATACGGCTCGGCCTTTGCCTCGTTGCCGCGGGGGAACACCTGCTTGCACGGGCCCTTGACGCCCTCCCAGTTGGTCTCAAAGTACAGGCCCTCAAAGTCGCCGTGATGGTGGATCAGGATCTGGCGGAACGTCGGCGTCTCGCGCAGCTCCATGTCGTACTTTTTGAGCGCGGCGGCAAAGTCGGGGTCTGCCTTGAGCGTGCGCACGACCTCGAGCGCGTCCTCGCCCTCGATGCAGCCGGCATTGAAGGACACAAAGCCCTTTTCGTCCAGCGGCCCGTCGCCGTCCTCCATCGTCAGCAGGTTGCAGCGGAACACCGCGTCAGTCGGCTCGACCGCAAAGCCGAGGGCAGCGGCCTCCATCGGGCCGCGGCCGTGGAAATGCTTGCTCGGGTCACAGCCAAGGATCGACAGATGCGCAATGTCGCTGCCGACGGAGAAGCCCGGCGGGCAGTTTTGCGCGTGACCGACGATGCCCTGCCGCGCCAGACGGTTGATGGTAGGAATATTGGCAACCTCCAGCGGAGACTTGCCGCCCAGCTGCGGCATGCGCTCATCAGCCATGCCGTCGCCTACAATGATCAGATACTTCATAATGTGCTTTGATCCTCGCTTTCTATGGATTGGTATTGTCAAAAAACGGCGCCCGCTCCGCCGCACAGCGGACAAAGCGGCCTTTCGTTTTTATTCGCTCGCTTTTTTCAGATCGAGAGTTTTCTCATACGCTGCGATCACCGCGTCGAACACGACGCCTCGCATGCCGCCCTCCTCCAGGGTGCGCACCCCCTGAATGGTCGAGCCGCCGGGAGAACAGACACGGTCTTTGAGACTGCCGGGGTGCTCGTTCGTTTCAAGCACCATCTTCGCCGTGCCGAGCATCATCTGCGCGGCATACTGCACCGCCGCTGCGCGCGGCAGTCCGCACGCCACGCCGCCGTCGGCCATCGCCTCGAGAAACATGGCGGCAAAGGCCGGACCGCAGCCCGCCACCGCAGAGCCTGCGTCCTGCAATTTCTCTTCGAGCGGGAAGAGCCTGCCCGCGGGCTGCATATAGCGGAGGAATGCCTCGAGCTGTGCCTTTTCGCAGTTTTCGCTGCACGCGTAGAAGATCACGCCCTCGCCCACGGCGGCAGGCATATTCGGCATGATGCGGATCACCGGATAGTCCCCGCCGGCAAGCTCCCGAATGCGCGCAATGGTCACCCCCGCCGCCATGCTCACGAGCACGGGGGCGCTGCCGCGCTCTTTGAGCGCGGGGGCGATGCCCGTAAGCATGTCCGCCATCATCTGCGGCTTCACGCCGAGGAAAATGTGGTCTGCCTCTTCTGCGATCCTCTTGTTGCCGCTCACCGCCGCACCGATGCGCGCGGCAAGCGCCTCCGCCTTTGCTCTGGTGCGGTTGGCAAGCAGCACCTGCGCTTCGCCGCTTTTCGCGGCGGCGCTCGCCAGTGCGCCGCCCATATTGCCCGTGCCGATAAAACCGATCTTCATGTTGCATTCCCTCTTTTTGCTTCCACCGGCGGTCAAATGACTTTCACCGGTGTAATTTTTTCCCCTATTGTAATACACTCTTGCCCAACAGTCGAGAAAAATTTTTGCAGATTCGTCATTTTTTTGCAGTGTGTGCCTTTTCTCCCTTTGTTTCCGGCGGGCGGCAGCAAAATTCAAGTCAAAAATCGCCGCAACGCGCGTGCCAAAAAGCGCTTGCGGGCTGCAAATTGATAAAAAAAGAGAGGCCGGTAAAAAACCGGTCTCTCTTTTGCCGTTAGTTATAAGAGCATCGTGACTCCGTTTTCCTCGATCCCGATCTCAACGACCGGCGCGCCGGGGTCATATTCGCCGTCGAGCGTCCAGGGAATGTCCTCGGCCGTTTCCGCCGTGACGTGCTTAACATGGCGGAAGATCAGCCCCTCGGAGTCGTAATAATCCTTGTTGACAAGCGCAAGAATGAGCGCCTGCATCGCAGCGGGCGTCCGCGGCACGGGCACGAGCAGCATCTCGAACTTACCGTCGTCAAACGACACCTCGTCGGGCGAGAGCTTCATCAGTCCCGCGATCGACGTTGAATTGCTGATCGCACCGAACAGGTATTCCCCGTCGAACACCTCCCCGTCCGCCGTGATCTTCATGCGGTAGGGGCAGAGCGTGTCGAGATTCTTCACGCCCTCGAGCAGATACGCAAAGTGCCCGAACATATTTTTGATGTCCTGCGGCACGGTGTAGGTCGTCTTTGTAAACGCGCCGAACGAGGCAACATAGATGAAGTTCCGCTCGCCAAACTTTCCCACGTCCAGCGATCGCGGCTGCATGCGCATGGCGGAGGTGGCCGCCTCGGCGGGGCTTGCGGAAATATTCAGGCTTGCGGCAAAATCGTTCGTGCTGCCGCCGGGCAGATAGCTCAGCATCGGGCGATACTGCGGCGGAATGCGCATCACACCGTTCACCGTTTCGTTCAGCGTACCGTCGCCGCCGTGGCAGACAACAAGGTCGTATGCCGCGCCCAGCGACTCGGCAAGTTCCGTTGCCTCGCCGGGGTACGTGGTCTTATGCACGGAGATAAGATAGCCCGCCGCAGAATAGATGGCAGCCGCTTCAAACAGCGGCGCAACGGATTTGGTCTTTCCCGCGCGGGGATTGACGATAAAGAGCAGCTTTTTGTCGTCCATGGGTGCCTCCTCGTTTGCTCTTCACAGCATCAGACCGGCAAAGCACCCTGCGCCCTGTCGGTCAAAATCACCCTCTGCCAAAAAAGTCAAGTTCTGTTCATCTTCATTAACAGAGAGTAAAGATTATCATAACACACGAAATGAGCGGTTGCAATTCCCGGCAAAAAATAGTAAGCTGTTTTTGGTATCTTTTTAGCAGTCACTTAACGCCTTTTGCCCAAAAAAAGGGGGAGCCCATGAAGCAGAACAAAACCTATCTTCACCTCGGCGTAACGCTGATCGTCTCGGCCTGCGCGGTGCTGATGTTTTACGACACGTTTTTCCAGTCCCGCGTGCTGCTGGACTTTTTCGACAAGCTGATGCAAGTGCTCTCGCCGGTCAT
>DPGF01000084.1:10557-11086 GCA_003522105.1 Oscillibacter sp. | reverse complement strand
CGCACGGGCGAGTATATCGGCCGTTCCAAGTAATTAGAGTTTGATCAGCAGTCACAGGAAAGTCGTAGTTCCGGCTGAAGAAAGGAGTTTTACGATGGGTATTTCTGAAAAGGTTTCATATCTCAAGGGCCTGATGGAAGGCATGAATCTCAGTGCCGATTCCAACGAGGGCAAGCTGTTCCGCGCGATCGTGGACGTTCTCGATGAGATCGCCCTCGAGGTCGAGGATCTGACCGACGAGGTCATGGAGCTTGGTGACGGTCTGGACGTCATCAGCGACGATCTCGGCGACGTGGAAGACATCATCTATGATGAAGATGATGACGACTACGAAGAGCTCGATGAGGACGAGGACGACGAGGAAGAGGAGTGCTACGCCACGACCTGCCCCGAGTGCGAGGAGGAGATCTTCTTCGACGATTCCGTGCTCGAGGACGGCAAGGTGGAGTGCCCCAACTGCGGCGCAACGCTGGAGTTCGACCCCGCCGACCTTGTGGAAGACGAGGAAGAGAAGGACGACTAAGCGTCT
>DPGF01000084.1:1057-10323 GCA_003522105.1 Oscillibacter sp. | reverse complement strand
AAACCGCCGCAGCACCTGCTGCGGCGGTTTTCTTAAGTGTTAGGCAGAAGAAAATCAACGAAAGCTGTTTTCATAAATGTCAAAGAAGGAACTGACGAATCTGGCCTGTTGGCGAGCCTCTTCCGAGCCGCTTGTGGTTTGCCAGCCGTAGGTTTGATAGGAGGGGTAATTGAGCTTTGAGAGCCCGAGCAGATGAAACTCCTTTCGAATGAGCGAAATGCCTTCCGGATAGTTTTCGCGCAGCGCGGCAAAAGCCTTGCCGGGATCCTTGAAAACGGCGTACCCGTCTTCTCCCGCGCCGATCGCAAAGCGCTCGTCGCGCTCGTAATAGTCCTCGACGTTTACATTTCCCTTGATGTTCCCCTGTCCGGCGATATAGTCCTGCACACAGGGATTCGTCACCCTGTTGATCTTGCCGTTGAAAACAAACACGGCGGCAAGGACGAGGAGGGAAAGGATCGCCATTTCTGATTTTTTCATAAATGCTGCCTCCTGTTCGGTGATCATTTTGCGGTGAAAGAAATCTTTTTCAATAGCATCTTATCATCGGAGCGGCGAAATTGCAAGGTAAAACGGCTGCCGCTCCTTTTTGTTTACAAAATTCCGGTTGTACGGCGCGGCAAAGCGTGGTACACTACGGACAATGAGCGGCGGCGCTGCCGCCGAGACAACAGAGCGGAAAGGAAGAATAAAACGATGAAAATTGCCATTCCCTGTGAGAACGGCGAAGTGATGCAGCACTTTGGCTACGCCAAGGAGTTTGCCATTTACGCCATTGAGGATATTAAGCCCATCGAAAAAGAGACGGTCACTTTTGATGAGGTCGACCACGAAACAGTCGCGCGCGGACTCAAATCCCGCGGCGTGGATCTTATCATCTGCGGAGAGATCGGCGCCGGTGCGCGCAGCGCTGTGGAAAATGCCCACATGCTGCTCATCTCCGGCGTGACCGGCGAGGCGGACGAAGCCGTTGACAGCTTCCTCGAAGGACGCCTTGAGCTGATGACCGGCGAGAGCGATGCCTCCGCGGGCGGCTGCGGTTCCTGCGGCGGATGCAGCTCCTGCGGCAGCGGCTGCGGCGGATGCGGTGGTGGCTGTGGCGAGCCGTATGTGGAAACGCGCACCTTCACCGACATCGTCACGCTGACGGAGGAGAATTTCGAGGACGAGGTGCTGCGTGATCCCGGTCTGATCGTCATCGACTTCTGGGCCGAGTGGTGCCAGCCGTGCAAGATGATGGCGCCCATTTTTGACGAGCTCAATAAGGAAGAGGATAAGGTCAAGTTCTGCAAGATCAACGTCGACGAGCAGCCGAACCTCGCCTCCATGTTCGGCATCGACTCGATCCCGACGCTCGCCGTCGTGCAGGATCGCCACACGCTCACCGGCATGGTCGGCGTGCATGAGAAGGCAGACATCAAAGCGATGCTGGAGCAGTGCAAGGCATGAAGATCCGATACAACGAAGACGCCGAGGTCGTCGCCCGCCTCCGCGCCGCGCTTTTGAAGCGCGATTTGCAGTGTCCCTGCCGCTTGCAGAAAACGGAGGACAACATCTGCATGTGCAAGGAATTCCGCGACCAGATCGCCGATCCCGAGTTCGAGGGCTACTGCCATTGCATGCTCTACTATAAGGAAAAGTAAGGCCGCGCGGCCAAAAGAAAAGCACCGTCGTAAGACGGTGCTTTTTTCATTCCAATAATCGCTGCATATCCTGCGGGATTGGCGCTGTAAAGTGCAACTCCTGTCCGGTGACGGGCTGCGTGAACCACAGTTCATACGAGTGCAGGGCGGGGCGGGCAATGAGATTTTTGTCCTCCGTACCGTAGAGCCAGTCGCCTGCAAGGGGATGGCCGAGGTAGGCCATGTGGACGCGGAGCTGGTGTGTGCGCCCCGTCTCGGGCCGCAGGCGGAGGAGCGTAAAGCGTTCGGTCGTTTGCAGTACTTCGTATTCCGTGCGGCTTACAAGGCCGTCCTCACGAACGCAGCGGCGGATGATGGAGCCATCCGCGCGGCCGATGGGCGCGTCGATGACACCGCACGGCGGCGTGACCTGCCCGACGGCGACGGCGCGATACTCGCGCCGCAACTCGCTTGAGTGCAGTGCGCAGCGCAGCCGGTCGTGGACATAGCCGCTCTTTGCCGCGATGAGAAGGCCGGAGGTGCCCTTGTCGAGGCGGCTGACGAAATGCGGCACGCTGCCCTCGCCGAGGTAGCCTGTGAGCATTGCAGCGAGACTTGGTGCGGCGGCATCGTCCGCCTTCGGGTGCATGGCGACGCCCGCGGGCTTATTGAGCACGAGCAGGTCTTCGTCCTCGTAAACGATGTTTGGCGCGGCTGTGTTTTCACAGTATAGATCCTCGCGCGGCGTGCGCTCGGAGAGCGCAACGCTGACAACATCGCCCGCGTGGACGATCGCGTTGACGTGTACGCTCTGTCCGTTTAAGAGAATGGCATTTTCGCGCCATTTGAGACTCTTGAGCAGCGTATAGGAGAGCTGCAAGCTGCCGCGCAGAATGCCCTTGACCATACGGCCCTCTTCCTCTGGCAAAACGGTGTGGGTGAGAATGCGCATGGCTGCGCCTCCTTATGCTTCGTTCTCGTGCTCGGGCTTGCGCTCGGCAAACCACATATTCCACTGGAAGGAATAGGCCTTGTACACCGCCTCGTTCGCGCAGACAAGGCGCACATGCGCAGGGCGCTCGTGTTCATAGCCGTAGTCCATGATGGCGCGCAGCACGCGGTAGGCGCTTTTCAGCTCGCCGTCCGTGCAGGCGAGGGTCAGGCTGTCGCCCTCCGCTGCGGGAAGGAGTTCTTCAGCACGGCCGGCAGAGGAGAGGGCGGCGATGTCGCCGCGCAGAATGTCAACGGTCATGGCGCACCTCACCGGTTCAGGTACGCACGGCACTTTTCTTCCGCCTCGCGTGCGAGCAACTCTTCATCGACCGTGACAAGATGACCTTGCTCGACCGTTACGCGCCCCTGAACGACCGTGTAATCGACCGCACTGCGCACGCCGACGGTAGCGAGCACGCTCTTGGGATCGAAGCACGCGCCGACCAGCTCAAGCCTGCGCGAGTCGATGAGGAAGAGGTCGCAGCATTTGCCGACCGCAAGCGAGCCGATGTCGTCGCTGCGGCCGAGAATGGCCGCACTGCCGCGCGTCGCCATCTTGAGAAGCTCATAGCCGCTGGGCGCAGCCTTGCTGCTGTTCAGGCGGTGCAGAAGATACGAAACGCGCAGCTCTTCCATCAGCGACGAGCCGTCGTTCGAGGCAGAACCGTCGACCGCGAGACCGACCGGCACGCCGAGAGAGAGCATCTCCGGGATGCGGGCAATGCCGGAGGAGAGCTTCATGTTGGAGATCGGGCAATGCGCTACGCCTGTGCGCGTCTTTGCCAGCACGCGCAGCTCTTCGTCATTGAAGTGAATACCGTGGGCGAACCAGACATCGTCGCCCGTCCAGCCGAGGTTCTCCATGTATTCAAGCGGGCGCACGCCCTCGCGCGCGAGCATGAAGGATTCCTCGTCCTTCGTTTCGCAAAGGTGCGTGTGCAGACGCACGCCGTACTGCCGTGCAAGCACCGCGCTTTCACGCAGAAGATCGGCGGAGACGGAGAAGGGGGAGCAGGGCGCGAGCGCCACACGGTGCATCGCGCCGAAGGATTTGTCGTGGTAGCGCTCAATGATGCGCGCGGAGTCGCTTAAAATTTCGTCGACCGTCTGCACCACGCTGTCTGGCGGCAGCCCGCCATCTTTCTTGGAGAGGTCCATGCTGCCGCGCGAGGCGTACATACGCGCGCCGATCTCGTCGGCCGCGGCAAACTGCGCGCCGATCAGGTCGCCCGCGTCTGCGGGAAAGACATAGTGATGGTCGAAGCAGGTCGTGCAGCCGTGCTTCATCAACTCGCCAAGGCCTGTGAGCGTGGAAAGGCGGATCACGTCCTCATCGAGGTTTTTCCAGATCTCATAGAGCGCCCTGAGCCAGTCGAACAGCTCCATGTTCTGTACCTCCGGCAGGTTGCGGGAGAAGATCTGGTAGAGGTGGTGATGCGTGTTGACAAGGCCGGGATAGCAGAGCATATGGCGCGCGTCGATGGTCTTGTCCGCCTGCTGCGGCAGGTCGTTGCCGATCGCGCGAATGAATCCGTCCTCGGCGTAGAGGTCAACGTTCTCGTAAACGGTATCGTATTCGTCGCAGGAGACGAGCGTGCGGATATTTCGAATGAGCAGAGTAGACATGGTGTTCCTCCTTGCTAAAACAAAAGCACCCATCGGGTGCTTTTGTTTTAAGGTTTATCTTTCCTCGCGGAAGTAGCTCAGACCCAGCGATGCGGGCGGCTGATCCTCGCGCTTCTTGCGCAGCGACACGATGATCAGAACGACCAGCGTGACGACATAGGGGAGCATCTTGTAGAGCTCCTTGATGGCAAGATTGGTACCGGTGGGGATGAAGATGTAGAGGATGTAGAATCCGCCGAAGAGAATGGACGCCAGCACGCTGACATTCGGACGCCAGATCGTGAAAATGACCAGCGCAATGGCGAGCCAGCCGCGGTCGCCGAAGGCGTTGTTCGACCACACGCCGCAGGCGTAGTCCATGACGTAGTACAAACCGCCGAGACCCGCGATCATGCTGCCGATGCAGGTGGCAAGGTATTTGTACTTCGTCACGTTGATGCCGGCTGCGTCCGCCGTCGCCGCGCTCTCGCCCACGGCGCGCAGGTGGAGGCCTGTGCGCGTGTGCTTGAGGAAATAGGACGCAAACAGCGCGATGATGATGGCAAGGTAAGCAAGGAAGCCGTAGGACAGGAAGACCTGACCGAACCAGCCGCCGACATTCAGGGATTTGCTGAAATAGGCGCTCGTCGCGCTCAGCGCGATGGAGGGAACCTCGCTGTCGGTCAGCTTGATGAGCGAGCCGCCGAAGAAGTTGCCGATGCCGACGCCGAACGTTGTGAGCGCAAGACCGGTGACGTTCTGGTTGGCGCGCAGCGTAACGGTCAGCAGGCAGTAGAGAAGACCCATCAGAAGAGAGCCGAGCAGAGAGCAGAGCATCGGGATCCCGATGGCAAGAAAAGCGTTCATGTTTGCCGCGGACGTTGACTGCTCGTAGAAGAACGCGCCGATGACGCCGCAGATACCGCCGACGTACATCACGCCCGGGATACCGAGGTTCAGGTTGCCGGACTTTTCCGTTAAGATTTCGCCGGTGCTGCCATAGAGCAGGGGAATTCCCTGCATGACCGCACGGGGAAGGAAAGAAGCAAGATCAAACATCGCTCACGCCTCCTTTTTGCCCTTGCGCAGGCTGACCTTGTAGGTAATGAAAAACTCGCTGCCGATGATAAAGAAGAGAATGATACCCGTCAGAATATCGGCAAAGGAGTGGTTCAGACCAAAAACACTGGAGATCTCGCTCGCGCCGCGGCTCAAAACCACGATGAGAAGGCTCGTGAAGATCATCAGGATGGGGTTGAACTTAGCCATCCAGGAGACCATGACCGCGGTGAAGCCGCGTCCACCGACGATGGTGGTCGTGAGCGTATGATCGGTGCCGGCGGTGAGCAGCAGGCCGATGAGGCCGCAGATCGCGCCGGAGAGCACCATCGTGCGCACGATGACGCGCTCAACTTTGATGCCGGCATAGCTCGCGGTGCGCTGGCTTTCGCCGACGACGGCGATCTCATAGCCGTGCTTGCTGTAATTGAGGTAGATGTACATGAGACCCGTGAGAACTGCCACGAGCAGGATCGGGAGGAGGTAGCGCTGCCCGCCGATGACGGGAAGCCAACCGGCCTCGGTGTTCGCGTTGATGATGCCGATCTTACCCGAGCCCTTGGGAACCTCCCAGACGATGATGAAGAATGCAGCGAGTTGCGTTGCGATGTAGTTCATCATCAGCGTGAAGAGCGTTTCGTTCGTGTTCCACTTGGCCTTGAAGATGGCGGGGAGGAAGCCCCACAGCGCGCCCGCAGCGATCGCGGCAACGATCATAACGAGGATCAGCGCGGCGTTGGGCAGCTTGCCGCCCAGACAGATCATGCAGGCGGCGGTGGCAAGGCAGCCGATCAGCACCTGGCCCTCCGCACCGATGTTCCAGAAGCGCATTTTGAACGCGGGCGTGACCGCGAGCGAAATGCCGAGCAGGATCGCAAGGTTGTGGAACGTGACCCAGCTCTTTCGGGGGGTGCCAAACGCCCCGTAGAGGATCGTGGAGTAGACGTTGAGGGGGTTTTCACCCGTCAGGAGCGTCGTGACGATGGCACAGACGATCAACGCGAGCACGATCGCGCCGCCGCGGATCAACACGGCCTGATACCAGGGAAGCGTATCGCGCTTGGCGATGTGGAAGAGAGATTGTCTTTTATTCATCTTTGTTGCCTCCCCTCACGAGCGTCATCAGTGCGCCGACCTCACGCTTGTCGGTCTTTCTGGCGTCGACCACGCCGGAGACCTGACCGCCGCAGAGAACCACGATGCGGTCACACAGCTCGAGCAGCACGTCGAGGTCTTCGCCGACATAGACAACGGCGACGCCCTTCATCTTCTGCTCGGTCAGCAGGTTATAAATGGTGTAGGAGGTGTTGATGTCCAGACCGCGCACCGCGTAAGCGGTCATCAGCACGGCAGGGGACTGGGCGATCTCGCGCCCGACAAGCACCTTCTGCACATTGCCGCCGGACATGCGGCGAACGGGGAAAGAGGTGCTGGGCGTGACCACGCCGAGTTCTTCCCAAATGCGGTTGGCAAGCGCCTCGGGATCTTTCCGGTCAAGGAAGAGACCCCTGCCCTTGCGCCAGGAGCGCAGCATCATGTTGCCGGTCATGCCCATCGAGCCGACAAGGCCCATGCCGAGTCGGTCCTCCGGCACGAAGGACATGGCGATGCCGTTTTTGCGGATCTTCATCGGATCGAGGCCGACGAGCTCCTTTTCCTTCTCGCCGTCCGGCGGGTAGAAGGTCACATGGCCGGAGGAGACAGGATAGAGGCCTGCGATGGCTTCAAGCAGCTCGCGCTGGCCGCTGCCCGCGACGCCCGCGATGCCGAGCACCTCGCCTGCGTTGACGGTGAAGGAGACATCATCAAGACGCTTGACGCCAAGCTCGTCGTAAACCGTCAGCCCATCGACGACAAGGCGCTGTGTGACGTTTTTCGGCTCGGGACGGTTGATGTTCAGGCTGACCGTGTGGCCGACCATCATATCGGTCAGCGACTGCTGGTCAGCGTCCTTGGTGGCGACATCGCCGATGTACTCGCCCTTGCGCAGCACCGCCACGCGGTCAGATACGTCGAGCACCTCATGGAGCTTATGGGTGATGATGATGAGGGACTTGCCGTCCGCCTTCATGTTGCGCATGATGGCGAAGAGCTTGTCCGTTTCCTGCGGGGTGAGTACGGCGGTGGGCTCGTCCAGAATGAGGATATCCGCGCCGCGGTAGAGCACCTTGACGATCTCAACGGTCTGCTTCTGTGAAACGGACATATCGTAGATCTTCTGGTTGGGGTCAATGTCGAAACCGTACTTGTCGCAGATCTCCTTGACCTTTTTGCTTGCTTCGGCCAGGTCGAGCTTGCCTTCAAGGCCGAGGACGATATTCTCCGTTGCGGTGAAGAGATCGACAAGCTTGAAGTGCTGGTGGATCATGCCGATGCCGTGCTCGAACGCGTCCTTGGGGGAGGCGATCGTCACAGGTTCGCCATGAATGTAAATTTGTCCCTCGTCGGGGAAGTAGATGCCGGAGAGCATGTTCATCAGCGTGGTTTTGCCGCTGCCGTTTTCGCCGAGCAGAGATAAGATCTCGCCTTCGTGCAGCTCAAGGTTGATGGCGCTGTTCGCCACGACCTTGCCAAACCGCTTTGTTACATTCTCCATTTTAACTGCGCATGCAGCTCCCAAGGCGGTCACCCCTTCTTTTACCGGAGGGCAGGAAAAAAGCCCTTCAGTATTGTATTGATTCATGCTATATATTACCATAATTGACGTTCATTGTAAATGCGAAACGGAAAAAAATACAAAAAAAGTTAGAAGCCTACAAAATTTTTTAGACGTTTAACAAAAAGCAATAAAAAAAGAAAAGGAAACGGGCTGCCTTCGGGCAGCCCGTTTTGTGGTTTGCAGGAGAAGCTTAGAACTTCTGATCGAGCAGCGTGATGCCGTCGATCTGGAGCTGGAAGTAAGGAGCGGAACGGAAGGTGGACTCGGCGAAGTAGCCGTCCACGATGGCCTCGGTGTCGGGCGTGTAGTCGGCATCGGTGTCGACGTCAGCCATGGAGGAGGTCAGGGTCTCGCCGTTCACGGTAAAGGCGGAGCAGTCGAAGACGTGGAGCTCACCGCTCTCGAGCTTGGCAGTCGCGTCGGCAATGGCCTCGGCGGTGCCCTCGGCGGCGACGTTCTCGTTCAGGTCGGTGAGGACGACGGAGCCGGTAGCAAGGGTGCCGGTCCAGTCAGCATCGATGGTCTCACCGTTCATCGCCTTGGTGATGGCATACTCATAGTAGGGAGCCCAGTCGATGCGGGAGGAGATCAGATAGGTGTTGGGGCAGGCAGCCTCGGTGGAACCGTTGTAGGAAACGTCGGGGACACCGGCGGTCTCGCAAGCGGTGGGAGCGCCCATGGAGTCGGCGTGCTGGCTGATGAGCTTGCAGCCGTTCTGGATGAGCTTCTGTGCGCCTTCCTTCTCGGCGGTTTCATCATACCAGCTGCCGGTGAAAGTGACTTCCATCGTGGCAGTGGGGCAGACGGAGCGAGCGCCCAGGAAGAAGGAGGTGTAGCCGGAGATAACCTCGGCATAGGTGAAAGCGCCGACATAGCCGATCTTGGCCTCGTCCGCGGTGAACTCACCGCCCTCGATCATCTCGTTGAGCTTCATACCGGCAGCGATACCGGCGAGGTAACGGCCCTCATAGATGGAGGCGAAGGCATTGTGGTAGTTGGCAAGACCCTCGGTGTGCGCCTTGGTGCCGGTGGAGTGGCAGAACTGCACGTCGGGGAAGTCCTTCGCGGCCTGAATCATGTAGTCCTCGTGACCGAAAGAGTCGGCGAAGATGATGTTGCAGCCGGCATCAGCCAGCTCAGCGGCCTTGTCGTAGCACTCCTGACCCTCGGGAACGTTGGTCACGATGGTGTATTCGACACCGAGCTTCTCGCTGGCCTCTTTCGCAGCGTTGATGAAGTTGAGGTCGTAGGTGGAGTTTTCGTCGTGGAGCATGATGAAGCCGACCTTGAAATCGGTGACTTCGTTGTTGTCCTGATCGTCGGTGTTG
>DPGF01000084.1:0-781 GCA_003522105.1 Oscillibacter sp. | reverse complement strand
GTAAATCCTCCTTAAATTTTACGGCAATCAAAAGATTTGAATACCGTTATCACCATGATACATAAAAAGGGGAAATTTATCAACAGGAAAAACGAAAATCAACGATCAAACTTGACCAAAAAAGAATTGGTTCTTTTAGCCATAGCGGAGAAAGAAGCAAATATTACGTGAAGAAAACGAAAAAAGCCCCGCTCGATGAGCGGGGCTTTTAAAGCAAAGATTACATCTGCACGCGGGTACCGGTCTTGCCTTCGATGCCCTCAGCAGCCTTCTCAAGAAGGGTGATGAGCGCAACGCGGCCGGGCTTGCTCTCTGCAAACGACATGGCGGCCTGCACCTTCGGCAGCATGGAGCCGGGGGCAAACTGCTTCTCGTCGATATACTTGCGCGCCTCGTCCGGCGTCAGGGTATCAAGACCCTTCTGGTCGGGCTTGCCAAAGTTGATGGCGACCTTCTCAACGGCCGTCAGGATGACGAGCATATCCGCGTCGAGCAGCTCTGCGAGCTTGGCGGAGGCGAAGTCCTTGTCGATGACCGCGGGGGTGCCGACAAGCTTGCCGTCACGGCGCACAACGGGGATACCGCCGCCGCCGACGGTGATGACAACGGTGCCGTTGTCAACGAGCGCCTTGACAGTGTTCTTTTCAATGACGTCGATCGGCTTGGGGGAGGGAACGACCTGACGGTAGCCGCGGCCCGCGTCCTCGACCATCGTGTAGCCCTTTTCTGCGGCGATGCGGTCGGCAGTCTCCTTGTCGTAGAACGCGCCGACGGGCTTGGT
>DPGF01000036.1 GCA_003522105.1 Oscillibacter sp. | reverse complement strand
GCCTGCTGCTGTCGCAGCTGCTTAAACAAGTGGTATCATGTCCCGATGGGCCGTGAGCTGACGGAGGATGAGCAGAAACGCATCGTGAGGCTGCTGATGGCATGGATCGAGCGACAGCTTGAAACGGATGCGAAATAGCGAGAAATTGGGGTGACAACTATGTCTACGATTGGAAATATTCTTTGGTTCCTATTTGGAGGATTGATCGGCGGGCTTGCCTGGGTACTGGCCGGCTGTCTTTGGTGCATCACGATCCTTGGCATTCCAATCGGGAAGCAGTGCTTCAAAATGGCTAAGCTGTCTCTAATGCCCTTCGAGGCAACGGTCGCGTAAAGGAAGGATGTTCATGGAAAAGATGGATGAGATGATCCAGATCTATAACCGTACCGAGCAAATCTGCTTCGATGATAAAAAGATATATCTATTGCCGGGTAAGCTCGCTGTTTAATCACTCAGAAGGCAGCTTTCGCAGGAGGTTCGTATATGCCGCTCCAGATCGTAAGAAATGACATCACAAAAATGAAGGTTGACGCGATCGTCAATGCCGCAAACAGCTCCCTCTTGGGCGGTGGCGAGATGGCTGCATTCATCGCACCGCCGGTCCGGAACTCCTGACCGAATGTGAAAAGCTCAATGGGTGCAAAACCGGCAGTGCCAAGGTAACAAAGGGATATAACGGAAGAAGAAGCCATGCATCGTGCCGGTATCAGTTCGAGATCAACCTTCTACAGGCGCCTGAAAGAGATATAGACTAAGAAACGAGAGGGTTCCCGCATATTACGCTGCAGGAATCCTCTCTTTAGTTAATACAATGTCCACCAGTAGTCAAAAAGGCGCCGATAGTAGTTCCCCTTTCGGGGCAGATCCTGACAGTTCCGGAACTTTCGACTGGTCTCCCGTTTCATCCACCGCTGGCAATTACTGTTCTTGGGATACTTGATGTACTTCCCTGAATGGAGCAGCGTGTCACCATCAAATCCGTAATCGATATAGCCGGCATGAGGCACATACCTTCTTGTGACAATGCGCATGAGCGCGTCATTCTTGCGGATGCGCATTTCTCTTCGATACGCAGAGCCNNTAATACAATGTCCACCAGTAGTCCAAAAGGCGCCGATAGTAATTCCCCTTTCTGGGTAGATCCTGACAGTTCCGAAACTTTCGGCTGGTCTCCCGTTTCATCCACCGCTGGCAATTACTGTTCTTGGGATACTTGATGTACTTCCCTGAATGGAGCAGCGTGTCACCATCAAATCCGTAATCGATATAGCCGGCATGAGGCACATAAGGTTCATTGTATTCACTCCTTGTCTCTTTTCGTTGATCCTATGATATCTGTCTCTGCAGCAATTGTCATTGAACTGCTGGTTTAATCGTATGAAAGGCTCAATTATGGTCAAAGGTTTGCTGTAGGGGTCTGCCCCTCGTTTTCCCAATTCAAATAGTGCAGAAAGCGCGCGAGGAGCATAATCGCGGGAGCGCGTTCCCACAATTCGGGGAGATGGGTCATTTTCTATGATCGATCCGGAGCCTGCTCCAGAATGCGGTCAAAAGGCCCTCTTTTTCTACATTTATTCTGAAGAGCTCCTTCGTTTATGTAAAAGGAGAACCGCATGATGGATCCGAAACTGGAGAATACTATCGGTGGAGGCGAAGAAAACCAAATGAGTGAAATAAAACTTGGTGAAGCGACCTATATTGTCAACCGATCCTATTCAGACACCCAATCTGTTCCAGATTTGATTATAAGCCGACTGCTGAAAGAGAAGAACGGAAAATCTGCATTTGACGAAGGTACAGGCGATGCCGTATAATATCCTATAGTGGGTCGGTTCGTCGAAGGAGGTTAATGTGAGAACCGACATTCGCAGAATCGCATTTGCTTACCTGAGACTATCTAATGAAGAGGCTGCCGAGGGTGAATCCTCCAGCATCAAGAACCAGAGGCTGATCATTCAAGACTATTGTGAACGGAATGAGATACTCCTGGTTCGCGTTTTTGTCGATGATGGTTGGTCCGGTGGTAACTTTGACCGTCCGGCATTCCAAGAGATGATTGCGCTTTTAGAGCAAGGCAAAGCAAATATCGTAATCACCAAAGACCTTTCGCGACTTGGCAGAGACATGCGAGAGGCCAGCTATTATGCTGAACAGTACTTTCCTGAGCATGGAATTCGTTATCTGACGGTAGCTGACAACTTCGATACCGAGCAGGAAAACGTCATGGCGCCTTTCCAGTTCGCCATGAATGAAGTCTACCTTCGTGACAGTTCAAGAAAAGTCAAGGAGGTTCTGAAAGCCAAGAGGGAGAAAGGCCTATATTGCGCATGTGCCCCCTACGGCTATGTGAAAGACCCCCGAAATAAGAATCGGCTGGTGCCGGACGAGGAAACCGCACCGATCATTCAGCGAATTTTTGAGGCTGCGGCGAACGGGGACTCGAGCCGGAAAATAGCCATGGATCTTAATAGCGACGGTATCATGCCGCCATTAAAGTATAAGGTCCTCTATAAAGGGAACTTCTCGGAAGATGGAGCAGCACGAGCGTCCGATTTATGGAATTATACGACTGTCAAGCGAATTCTTAAAAATCCAGTTTACTTGGGTCACACGCTCCTGGGAAAGTCCAAGAAAGTCAGCGTAAAGTCGAAGAAAAAACTGAACGTGCCAAAGGAACAATGGGCAGTCACAGAGAACACCCATGAACCGATCGTAACGCAGGAAGTATTCGATTTGGCTCAGTTCAATTTGGGCAAGGGCACTTTTGACTTTCGCCAATACGATCATGTCCGGCGGAGTATCTTCTCGGGGATCGCGTTTTGTGCGCAATGCGGGCACGCTTTGTGCTCGTGCGGAACTGTATATAAAGGTGAGCGAGAAAAGTACTGGTATCTCAGTTGCAATCGTCATCGCCCTGATATTACGGATCCCTGTGTTGGTGTCCGCATCAAGTATAGCGATATACTTGAGGTAGTTCGCCAAGACTTGAATTCGCTCATTTGTTTAAGCTCCGAAGAGAAAGAAACCGTAGCTCGAGAGGCCATGCAGCGTGCTGGTGATGATAATCTGATTCAGGCCAAACAGCTCCAGCTCCAAAAGGCGAAGGCCCGTTTATCTACGATCGACAAGGTCATTACAAAACTATATACGGACAATGCCGAGGGTAAAATTGATGACAGCCGTTTGGAACGGATGCTCTCTGAGCTCCAGCGAGAGTCGATTGGCCTTGAAAAGACGATTGATTGTCTGAGCGTCGTTGATCCGGTAAATGAAACGCAGGAAAGCTATCGAGCGTTTTTTGAATTGACCAATAAGTACACGCACATCAAGGAATTGGATCGGGATACCTTGGTGACATTTGTCAGGCGGATAGAAGTTGGCCCCAAAGAATTGCCGGAAGGAATGCAGAAGACTACGCACCGCAGTCAGCCGTTTCGGCAAAGCGTGCGAATCTTCTATAAGTTCATCGGTGAGCTGGAGGGCCCTTCGATGCGGGAGTTTCCTGCCGCAATAGACCTGTAGAACCACTTGTTACTCCAATCATATCCTCCCTACACACCAGAGTGGAGCCTGTTTCACATTGCGATGCGCATGGCGCCTTTTCCCCCGCATCGTATCGTAAAGCATGCGTAAATGGGCATTTTAAGATGACCGGGGTACACCAAGGGAGGTTGGCGTCAACCTCAAGCAGGGCTACAACGGCGATCTCACCTCTCGCGAGGCCGGTTCCGTCGGCGGCCAGATGGTCAAGAAGATGATCGAGAGCTACGAGAAGAACCTGTAAACAAAGATAAGCTTCACAAATAGCGAAAGAGGGCGCGGCCAGCAGGCCGCGCCTTTTTGCGTTCAACAGAAGATGGCACGCTCACTCCGCGCGGGCGCTTGCCGCTTACCCGCGCGGAGGAGACAAAAGGGCAGGGGTTTTGCCGCCCTTGCAGACATTTTGCGCAGAATATCGGCAAAAATACATTGTTGCATTTTTGGAGAATATGATATACTATTTTTATATGTGTGCATGCGCTGTGCTGAGAGCGGGAGCCATGCGCGGGAAAGCGGCGAACCGCAGCGGCGGCCTGCCGGAATATGCAGGGGAGATGTCCGTATGCGCGCCTGGGAGCACTTTAAGACCATCACACGCCACCGCCGTCTTGTGCGGCGGTACTGTTTTCGCCTCGGCCTGTATGCGCAGGGGATGCGGCACGATCTGAGCAAATACAGCCCCGCGGAATTTTTTCGCGGCGTCAAGTATTATCAGGGGTATCGCAGCCCGAACGACGCCGAGCGCCGCGAGAACGGCGTGAGCCTTGCCTGGCTCCATCACAAGGGGCGCAACCGCCACCACTTTGAATATTGGATCGACTACTGCATCGGCGAGGACGGCAAGGTCTATATGGGCGGGTGCAAAATGCCGCTCAAATACGTGGCAGAGATGTTTTGCGACCGCATCGCCGCCTGTAAGATCTATCAGGGCGAGCAATATACCGACGCCTCAGCCTACGACTACTACGAACGCTCGCGCGGTCATATCCTGATCCATCCCGAAACGGGCGAGCTGATCGGCGAAATGCTGCGCGTGCTCAAAGAAGAGGGCGAGGACGCGGCATTTTCCTATGTGCGCGGTCTTTTGCGCGAAGAAAAGCAAAAATCGACAAAATGAGAGTTTTGTCAGATGCTTGCTTGCAATCTCCTGTATTTAAGAGTAAAATATTCTCATTATTTATTTTTGACAGAGGACGGACAAGAACCAATGACTCATCCCTATAAGACGCGCGAGGGCGGCGCAACTGTAACGATATTTGTGCCTTATGACTGCCGGAACCACTGCCCCTTCTGCGTGAACAAGCAGGAATACGCCCATGCTGAGGGGTTCAGCGTTGAGGCGATCCTTGAGAGCATCGCCGTGATGAATGAGATCACGCCGTACTGCGACTTTGTATTTACCGGCGGCGAGCCGTTTGCCAATCTGAAGGCACTCCAGCGCATGCTCGACGCGATTCCTACCACGCATAAGGTGTATATCAACACGACCTTTCCCGTGCAGCCCGGATGCAGCGCAGAAGAGATGCTCGCCTTCACCGAGCGCAACCGCGACAAGATCACCTGCATCAACGTTTCCCGTCATCTGACGAAGTACGTTGAAGAATCGCCCGATGAGATCGTTGCCCGCATCGCAACGCCCAAGCGCGTGAACTGCGTACTGTACATGGATTATCCTGCCGATGAGCTGACCGATTACGCCGAGCGCTGGCGCAAGTATAATATCCCCGTGCAGTTCCGCTACGACTACACCGAGACCACGCCCGAAAACCTCTATCAGGAAGAGGGCGACAAGATCCTCGTGGATCTCAAAAAGCGCTTTGCCTACAAGGGACTTGACGGCTGCCGCATGCGCAACGGCTATCATTTCGACTACAAGGGTCTGCACATGACCTATCATAAAACGCTGCCCTACTCCACCATTGTGGAAACGGGCGATGATGGTGTGACCTATGATATCCTCTACGATATTCTCATCAAGCAGACCGGCGAGATCCACTCCGACTGGACGGGCGTGAAGCTCGACGTGGACGCATACCGCAAGGCCGTCTACGAGCCGTATGACCTGCGTGTGCTTGAGGGGACGGTCGACTTTTAAGGGAAAGGCGGCAAAAGACGATGCACTATCAGGCGGCGGTCATCACCGTCAGCGACCGCGCGTCTGCGGGCGTGTACGAAGATAAGAGTGGCCCCGCTGTGACCCAAATACTGAAAGAGGCGGGCTACGACGTTGTGCACACTTCCATCGTGCCGGACGAAAAGGAGCGGATCAGCGCGGAGTTGATCCGCTGCGCGGACGAAAAGCGCTGCGACTTGATCATTACATGCGGCGGCACGGGGCTTTCCCAACGCGATGTGACGCCCGAGGCAACGCGCGCCGTGCTCGAGCGCGAGATCCCCGCGATCCCGCAGGCGATGCTCTATTTTAGCCTGTCGATCACGCCGAACGCGATGCTCTCCCGCGCCGCAGCGGGAAGCAGAGGGAAGAGCCTCATTGTGAATCTGCCGGGATCTGAAAAGGCTGCGCGCGAAAACCTGAGCGCCGTCCTCGGCGCACTTGGCCATGGGCTCAAGATGCTTGCCGGCGAAGGCCACTGAGCAGAAAATGAAGAAAAATGTCCCCGCGTTTTTGAAACGCGGGGACATTTTTGCTGTTTATCGGAAAAATCCTCGTGCCGAAGAGAGAATCGTCACCCCTGATACCCCAGCGCGGCAGAGAGCATCTGCCCCGCGGCGACAACGGCGCGCTCGGCGTGCGCGAATTCGTCCGAATGCACGGAGCGGAACATGCCAAGCACGCTGACGACATATTTGAGCGTGCCGCCGCCGGTGAAGACCGGCGCGGAAATGGAGCGCAGGCCAATTTTATATTCGCCGTTTTCCACGGCAAAGCCTGCCTCCCGGCAGGCGGGCAGGGACGCGAGCAGCGCAGCTGCGTCTGTTTCTGTGTGGGGCGTGAAGGGTGTGAGCGGTGCTGCACGGGAGAGGAGCTTGGCAGCCTCGCTTTCACTCATGTGGGCGAGGACGATCTTCCCCTGCGAGGTGCAGTGCAGCGGCAGGCGCGCACCGGGCGCGGAGACGACGCGCAGGCTGTCGCGCCCCTCCGCCTGATCAAGCGCGACAATGTGTCCGTTTTCGTAAGTGGAGAGCATCGCAGAGCCACCGGTCTCGTCGACCAGGTGCGCAAGGTAGGGCCGCGCGAGCGAAGAGACGTTCCAGAAGGCGCTGGCACGGCAGCCGTATTCAAAAAGCCGCAGGCCAAGGGCGTATTTCCCATCGGCGTGCTGCGTGATGACATCGTGATCCCGCATGGTGGTCAAAAGGCCGAAGGCCGTGCTTTTGGGCAGTCCTGCGCGGCTGCTGATGTCAGTGAGCGTCATCGGCTCGCCCGCATCGCTCAGCAGCTGCAGCAGCTCCATTGCCTTGGCAACGGAGCGGATCGTGTTGCCGTCTGCCATAAGTGTCCCCCCTGAATGCTTTTTCTTCTTTCTATTTTAAAAAATCGGGCGGCAAAAGTCAATATTGCGACAATAGCAAATTGCTATCCGACAATGCCGAACAGCAAGATTGCATGCAAGCGTTATTTTTGGTAAAATATCATGCAATCAACACGGTGAAGGGAGGCGGTCTTTGTGGTGGACAGCTACGCAAGAGCCATTACCTATCTGCGCATCAGCATCACAGACCGCTGCAACTACCGTTGCCGCTACTGCATGCCGGATGGCGGCATTGAAAAATGCGCGCACAAAGATATTTGCTCGCTCGAAGAGCTGCGCGATATGGCCGCGGCAGCTGTGCGCTGCGGCGTCAAGAAGATCCGCGTTACAGGCGGCGAGCCGCTCGTGCGGCGCGGCGCGGTCGATTTCTGCCGGATGCTTGCGGAAATTCCGGGCGTTGAAGAGCTGTGCCTTACCACGAACGGCAGTCTGCTTGCAGAGCAAGCAGCGGCGCTGCGCGAAGCGGGCGTCACGCACCTCAACATCAGCCTCGACACGCTGAAAGAAGAGCGCTTCCGCGCCATCACGCGCCTTGGTACGCTTTCTGACGTCCTGCGGGGCATCGAGGCGGCCGAGCGCGCAGGTTTTGAGAAAATCAAACTCAACTGCGTGCTGCTCGGCGGCGTTAACGATGATGAGATCGCCGATTTTGCCGCGCTGACGCGCGCGCACGACTGGCAGGTGCGTTTCATCGAGCGCATGCCGATGGGCTGCGGCAGGGACTTTGGCGCCTATCTCCCTGCGCAGGCGGTTTTGGAGCGCTGTCCGGAGTTGGAGGCCATTTCGCACGACGGCGTGGCCGCGTGCTACCGCTTCCCCGGTGCAAAGGGAACAGTCGGGCTGATCGCCCCGATGAGCCACGCCTTTTGCAGCGAATGCAGCCGCGTGCGCATCACGGCGGACGGAAAATTGAAGCCCTGCCTGCATTCGGCTGCGGAGCTATCGCTGCGCGGCCTTTCGGGTGACGAATTGGAAGCGGCGATCCGCCGCGGCATTCTGATGAAACCGGAGCGCCATCACATGGACGAGACCGGAGAAACGGAAGCGCAGCGCGGCATGTTTGCGATTGGAGGGTGAAAGCACATGGAACTGACGCATTTTAACGAACAGGGACGCGCCCGCATGGTGGACGTGAGCGAAAAGGCGCAGACCTTCCGCGTCGCGCGCGCCGAGGCAACGGTGCGCATGGCAAAAACGACGATGGACAAGATCAAAGAAGGCGCCATCGGCAAGGGCGACGTGCTGGCGGTCGCGCAGGTCGCGGGCATTATGGCTGCGAAGAAGAACAGCGAGCTGATCCCAATGTGCCACCCGCTGCTGCTGACAAAGGTGGACATCTCATTTTCGATCGAGGATACCGCGCTGCATATCCTGAGCGAGGTGCGCTGCCGCGGCGAAACGGGCGTTGAAATGGAAGCGCTTACGGCGGTGAGCGTCGCGGCGCTCACGGTGTACGATATGTGCAAGGCCGTGCAGCGCGATATGAAGATCGACAACGTTCACCTTCTCTATAAAGAGGGCGGGAAGAGCGGCGTTTATGAAGCGGAGGAATGATAAAATGGCTCATGTAACGGCTGTGAACATCAGCGAGAAAAAAGGCGTGCGCAAGCATGAGGTTCCCTATATCGACGTAAAATGCCATCACGGCATTGTGGGCGACGCCCACGCGGGCGACTGGCACCGCCAGATCAGCCTCCTTGCCGACGAAAGCGTGGATACGATGCGTGAGGCCTGCCCCATCGAACTGGACGCGGGCATTTTTGCAGAAAACATCAATACGCGCGGCATTGCGCTCAAGACGCTGCCCGTCGGCACGCGCCTGCGCGTGGGCGAAACGGAGCTTGAGGTCACGCAGATCGGCAAGCAGTGCCACAACGACTGCGAGATCAAGAAGGCGACGGGCAAGTGCGTGATGCCGACCGAGGGCATCTTCGCCGTCGTGATCAAAGAGGGCCGCATTCGCCCCGGTGACGAGATCGAGGTGCTGAAATGAAACTCATCAAAACTGAGAATGCGGTGGGTCATGTGCTCTGCCACGACCTAACGCAGATCATCAAGGATCAGTATAAGGACGCGCGCTTCCGCAAGGGTCATGTTGTGACGGAAGAGGATATTCCGGTGCTGCTCAGCATGGGAAAGGAGCACCTCTACGTCTGGGAGATGACAAGCGGCATGGTGCACGAAAACGACGCGGCGGAGCGGCTCCTCGCCCTCTGCGGGCAGGAGAACATGATCCGCAGCGAGGTGAAAGAGGGCAAGATCGAGCTGAAAGCCGCCTGCGACGGTGTGTTTTTAGTCGACTCTGCGCGCCTTATCGCCGTGAACAGTCAGGACGAGGTGATGATTGCCACGCGCAAGGGCGGCACGGCCGTGCGCGAAGGCGACAAGCTCGCGGGCATGCGCGTCATCCCGCTCATCATCGAGGAGGAAAAGCTCCAAAGAGCCGAAACGGCGGCGGGAAAGGAGCCGCTCCTTGCGCTCAGACCCTTCGTGCGAAAGACTGCCTGTATCGTTGCCACCGGCAGCGAGGTGAAAAAGGGGCTCATTCAGGATACCTTTACGCCTGTCGTCATCGACAAGCTCAAGACCTACGGCATCGAAACGCTTGAGGTCGTCTACTCCGGCGACGGGGTGGAAAATGTGCGCGACGCGGTGCTCGCCATGCGCGGGAAAAAGCTCGATATGATCCTCTGCACGGGCGGCATGAGCGTCGATCCCGACGACAACACGCCGGGCGGCATCCGGGCCGCGGGCGCGAACATCATCGCCTACGGCGCGCCGGTGCTGCCGGGAGCCATGTTCCT
>DPGF01000008.1:5100-10997 GCA_003522105.1 Oscillibacter sp. | reverse complement strand
GTTAGTACAGTTAGGATAGCATGTGTACGCTGCGCTGTCAAGCGGCGGCGGGAAAAAATTTTCGTCCGATCCGGCAAAGATGCTAAGATTGCATAAAAGAAGCGAGAAAAGCGAATAAAAACGCACGCTTTCGCAAAAATGCGGGGCAAAAACCGTCTTCTGCCCCGTTGACATAGCGCGGGTGATTTGTTATTCTTTTAGCCATGAAAGAATTTCATCAATTGTTTTAAGGAATGTGATTTCCGGGAAGGAGAAGGGTATGGAACAATTTGTAGCCATCAATAAAGCGGTAAACGGCTTTGTCTGGGGGCCTGTGATGCTGGCACTGCTCGTCGGCACGGGCGTTTACCTGAGCGTCGCCGTGGGCTTTATCCAGTTTTCCAAGATCGGCTACTGGTGGAAAAACACCATTGGCAAGATCTTCAAGAAGGGCGAGGCGGGCGACGGTGAAATTACGCCCCTGCAGGCCGTATCCACGGCACTTGCCTCCACTGTCGGCACGGGCAACATCGCGGGCGTCACAGGCGCCATCGTTCTCGGCGGCCCCGGTGCGGTGTTCTGGATGTGGCTCTCGGCACTGTTTGGCATGGTGACGAAGTTCTCCGAGGTAACGCTGGCTGTCAAATATCGCGAGCGCAACGAAAAGGGCGACTGGTGCGGCGGCCCGATGTACTATATTAAAAATGGCCTCGGCCCGAAGTGGAAGTGGCTCGGCGGCGTGTTCGCCGTCCTCGGCGCGATCGCGGCGTTTGGCATCGGCAACATCGCGCAGGTGCATTCCATCGCGGACTCTGTCAAGTCCGTCGCCGTTGCCTTCAATGAGAACGCGGCGAGTAAAGAGACGATGATCTGCCTGATCACCGGTATCTGCGTTGCGGCCTTCGTGGCGCTCGTGCTGCTCGGCGGCGTCAAGCGTATCGGCCAGGTCACGGAAAAGCTCGTGCCCGGCATGGCGATCATCTACATCGTCTGCGCGCTCATCGTGGTGTTTGCCAATATCGGCAGTGTTCCCGGCGTGTTCGCCTCCATCTTCAAGGGCGCGTTCAATCCTGCGGCCGTCACCGGCGGCGCGGCGGGCATTTCCATCAAACTTGCCATGACCAAGGGCGTTGGCCGCGGCGTTTTCTCCAATGAGGCGGGCCTCGGCTCCGCGCCCATCGCGCACGCCGCCACCTCGGAGAAAAACCCCGTCAAGCAAGGCCTCTACGGTATTTTCGAGGTATTCATGGATACGATCGTCATCTGCACGCTCACGTCCCTTGTCGTCCTCTGCTCCGGTGCGGCGGACGGCAACTACGGCAACGATGCCCTCGCGGGCGTTCCCACTGCGGTCGCGGGCTTTTCGAGCGTCTTCGGCGACAAGGCCGGCTCTCTGATCCTTGCGGTCGGGCTGCTGCTCTTTGCCACGTCCACCATCCTCGGCTGGGCACTCTACGGCACGCGCTGCGCGGAGTTCCTCTTCGGCAGCAAGATCATCCGCCCCTATCAGATCGTTTTCTGCCTTGTGGTCATCGCCGGCGCGGTCGCGGACCTCACGCTCGTGTGGGACATCTCCGACACGCTCAACGGCCTCATGGCCATTCCCAACCTCATCGCGCTGCTGCTGCTCAGCCCCGTTGTGATCAAGCTGACGCGCGAGCACTTCAAAAAATAATCAAAAAACCGTATTATTTCGAAGGTTTTGCTTTACAATAGGGAAAAGCTGTGTTACTATAATTCAGCACGCTTATCGTGCATTCCCGCACTTAGGACGTGGAGGATTCACCGACCCGCCGCTCAGTGCCGGGAGAATTTCAGAAAGGTGGATCATACACTATGATGCTCAAAGACCAGAAGACGGCCATCATCGAGGCCAACCGCACCCACGAAGGCGACACCGGTTCTCCGGAGGTTCAGGTCGCTATCCTCACCGAGCGTATCGCTCAGCTCACCGAGCACCTCAAGCAGCACCCGCAGGACAACCACTCCCGCCGCGGCCTGTACAAGATGATCGGTAAGCGCCGCAGCCTTCTCGACTACCTCATGAAGAAGGACATCGAGCGTTATCGTACCCTGATCGCCAAGCTGGGTATCCGTAAGTAAGTTTGAAAACAGGGTGATGCGCATGCATCACCCTTCTTTTCTTACCGTCCCTCTGCACTTCCCCGCGCGTATGAGAGCCTGCTATGCTTTAGCAGTTGAAAAAGCGGCGGCAAGCCGACGTTTTTTCAAGTGCTAAACGGTCGGCTCCCATACGGAATTTTACAAAAAGGAGATCGACAAATGTCTACCATCATCACCAAGAGACAGTTTCCTAACTACCACAAGTACGAGATGGATCTTGCGGGCCGCCCCCTCACGCTCGAGGTCGGCAAGCTCGCCGAGCTCGCCAACGCCGCCGTCATGGTCGGCTACGGCGACACCCGCGTGCTCGTCTGCGCCACCGCTTCCGCCCGTCCCCGCGACGGCATCGACTTCTTCCCCCTCTCCGTTGACTTTGAGGAGAAGCTTTACTCTGTCGGCCGTATCCCTGGCTCCTTCAACCGCCGCGAGGGTCGTCCCGGCGAAAAGGGCATCCTGACGAGCCGCGTCATCGACCGCCCCATCCGTCCCCTCTTCCCCTATGACTTCCGCAACGACGTTTCCATCATGGCGACGGTCATGAGCGTCGATCACGACTGCTCTCCCGAGATCGCGGCCCTGATCGGCACCTCCGCTGCCCTTGCTATCTCCGATATTCCCTGGAATGGCCCTGTCGGCGCGCTCAAGGTCGGCCTTGTGGACGGCGAGCTTGTCCTCAACCCCACGAGCGAGCAGCGCAAGGTCTCCGACCTTGACGTCACCGTCGTTTCCACCGGCAAGAAGGTCGTTATGATCGAGGCCGGCGCGAACGAAGTCGACAACGACACCATGTATAAGGCCATCGAGCTTGCCCACAACGAGAACCAGAAGCAGGTCGAGCTCATCAACCGCATGGTCGCCGAGATCGGCAAGCCCAAGTTCGACTACCCGCACGCGAGCTTCAACCAGGAGCTGTTCGACAAGATCGTCGAGAACTTCATGGACGAGGCCAAGGCCGCGATGGACACCGACGATAAGAACGTCCGCGAGGCCCGCTGGAATGAGATGATCGAGCACTGGCACGAGAAGTACCTCGAGGAGTATCCCGACATGGATCAGTTCCTCGACGAGATCACCTACAAGTTCCAGAAGAAGATCGTCAAGGCATGGCTGCTCGAAGGCCACCGTGTCGACGGCCGCCAGAAGAACGAGATCCGTCCTCTCGCTGCCGAAGTCGGCGTCCTGCCCCGCGTCCACGGCTCGGGCCTCTTCACCCGCGGTCAGACGCAGGTGCTGTCCGTCTGCACGCTCGACACGCTTTCCGCCGCCCAGAAGCTCGACACCATCTGGGAAGAGACCGAAAAGCGCTACATGCACCACTATAACTTCCCCGGCTACTCTGTCGGTGAGGCCAAGCCCTCCCGCAGCCCCGGCCGCCGCGAGATCGGCCATGGCGCTCTTGCCGAGCGCGCGCTGCTGCCGGTGATTCCGTCTGTTGACGAGTTCCCGTATGCCATTCGCGTTGTGAGTGAGGTCGTCTCCTCCAACGGTTCGACCTCTCAGGGCTCCATCTGCGGCTCCACGCTCGCGCTGATGGACGCTGGCGTGCCCATCAAGGCGCCCGTCGCCGGTATCTCCTGCGGCCTGATCCAGGACGGTGACGATTTTACCACCTTCATCGACATTCAGGGTGTTGAGGACTTCCACGGCGAGATGGACTTCAAGGTTGCCGGTACCAAGAAGGGCATCACCGCCATTCAGATGGACCTCAAGAACGACGGCCTCACCATGGCCATCATCAAGAATGCCCTCGAGATCACCTATGACGCGCGCGTTCAGATCCTCGACCAGATCATGCTGCCATGCATCGCAGAGCCGCGCGCCGAGGTCAGCGAGTATGCGCCCAAGATGATCACCATGCACATCGATCCCGAGCGCATCCGCGAGGTCATCGGCAAGGGCGGCAGCGTCATCCAGAAGATCGTGGCCGACACCGGCGCCAAGGTCGACATCGAGGACGACGGTACCATTCACATCGCCTCCGCCAACGCCGCCGCGTGCGACGCTGCGAAGAAATGCATCGACGATATCGTCTTCGTGCCCGAGGTCGGCAAGCTCTACTACGGCCGCGTTGTGCGCCTGATGCAGTTCGGCGCGTTCGTCGAGATCGCCCCGGGCAAGGACGGTCTGGTCCACATCTCCAAGCTCGACCGCAAGCGCGTCGAGAAGGTCGAGGACGTGGTCACCGTCGGCGACATGATCTGGGTCAAGTTCATGGAGATCGACGAGAAGGGCCGCTGGAACCTCTCCCGCAAGGACGCTCTCATCGAGATCGAGGCTCAGCAGGCCGCTGCGAAGGCTGCCGAGCAGCAGTGAGCGGTTTCTCCCAAAAGCAAACAGAAAGCAGCGCCGAAAGGCGCTGCTTTTTTGCGCTTGCAGCGAAATCGGCAGCATGGTATGCTGGATGTGGAAAAGTAGCACCTATAGGGCGCGGTGAATTTATGAAAATCCGGGAGGAGCTTTCGATGGATTATATTCGAATCACCGATGAGAATATTGAGAAGGAGCACATCTGCTGTGCGATGTCCGGCAAGCAGGGCGTCATCAAAAAGGAGTGGCTCAAGCAGCGCTTTAAAGAGGGGCTGGTCTTCTGCCGGAGCGTGGAGCGCGGCAAGTGCTTCATTGAGTATATTCCGGCGGAAAACGCGTGGGTGCCTATTCAGGCGGACGGGTATTTTTATATTGACTGCCTGTGGGTCTCCGGCTCGCTGAAAGGGCACGGATATTCCAATAATCTGCTGGAAGAGTGCATCCGGGACGCAAAGGAGCAGGGACGAAGGGGGCTGTGCATTCTCTCGTCCGAGGGCCGAAAGCGGGAGTTTCTCTCCGACCCGAAGTATCTGGCATATAAAGGATTTGCCGTTGCCGATACATCGGAATGCGGGATCAATCTGATGTACCTGCCGCTTGCGCAGGATGCAACGCCGCCAAAGTTTAAGGCCTGTGCCAAACACCCTGCGGTGGCGGAGAGAGGCTTTGTCCTCTACTATACCGACCAGTGCCCGTTTACTTACTACTGGGTGCCGCGCGTGGAAGAGGCTGCGAGAGCGTACCGCGTGCCTTTGAAGGTTATTCATATCACCGGCAGAGAGCAGGCGCAGAATGTCCCCACTCCGGTCACGACCTATGCGCTGTTCAAGGACGGCAAATTCCTGAGCCAGAGTATTCAGACGGACAAAAAATTTCTGAAGCTTGCGGGAATACAGGTGGAGCAGTGCTCGGATACAAAATAAAAGCACGGTAAGGGGCGCGGCATTGCCGCGCCCCTTTTCAAATTCCCGCCTGTGTGCTATACTTCCTCTATATGAGATAGAAAAAGGGGGGAGCTGCATGGAGCTGATCGCAGCCATCGCCACGGCGCAGAGCCCGTCGGCCGTCGGTATTGTCAGGCTGAGCGGGGAAGGGACGAGGGACGCGCTCGCCGCGCTCTTTACGCCGGCAAACGGCATGGCGGTCTCTGACCTTCCGTACCGCCGCATGACCTACGGCGATGTGCGCGACGAAACGGGCGCGCTGCTCGACCGCTGCATGGCGGTCTGCTTTTCCGCCGCCCACAGCTACACCGGCGAGGAAAGCGCCGAGATCCATTGTCACGGCTCACCCGTGGTGCTCGGCGAAGTGCTGCGGGCCGCGTTCCGCGCGGGCGCGCGGCAGGCGAGACCCGGCGAATTCACACAGCGCGCCTTCCTGAACGGCAAGATGGATCTCACCGAGGCGGAGGCGGTCATCGACCTCATCGACGCCGAGACTGCGGAGTGCGCGCGCAACGCCGCCGCCCAGCTCTCCGGCGCGCTGCG
>DPGF01000008.1:4590-4869 GCA_003522105.1 Oscillibacter sp. | reverse complement strand
CGAGGCGGTCTACGACCGCCTGCTCGATAGTTCGAGCCGTTTTTATGCCATCGTCGACTATCCCGACGAGGAGATCGAGGACTTATCACGCGAGGAGACCGCCGCCTCGCTTACAGCGAGCGAAGAGATACTTTCCGATCTGCTCGGCACGTTCGCGCGCGGCAGGGTGCTCAAAAGCGGCGTGGCGACCGCCATCGTCGGTGCGCCGAATGCGGGCAAAAGCTCGCTTTTGAACGCGCTTGTCGGCTTTGAACGCGCCATCGTCACAGACATCGCGGG
>DPGF01000008.1:0-4407 GCA_003522105.1 Oscillibacter sp. | reverse complement strand
GCCATCGTCACAGACATCGCGGGCACGACACGCGACACCGTGGAGGAAAAGGCGACGCTCGGCGGCGTACTGCTGCGGCTCATCGACACCGCCGGCATCCGCGAGACGGCGGACACGGTGGAAAAGCTCGGCGTGGAACGGTCGAAAAAAGCCGTCGAGGATGCGGATCTCATTCTTGCGCTGCTCGACGGCAGCGCACCGCCTGCGCCTGAGGCGCTCGAGCCGCTCGCGCTTGCCGCGAGAAGCGGCAAGCCATGGCTGCTGCTGCTGACCAAATCCGACCTCGGCGGCGTGCAGGACGTTCAGCTCGATGAGGACTGGCGCGCGCCGGAGGCGGTCGTTTCCCTCTCAAGCGTGACGCACGAGGGCTTTGGCGCACTCGAGGCCGCCGTCCGCAGGCTCTATCCTGCGCCGCGCGCGGGCAGTGCGCTTGTGACGAATGCCCGCCAGGCCGAGGCCGTCCGCCGTGCGCTCGATAGCGTCCGCGCGGCGAAGGAGGCACTGCTCGGCGGCATGACACCGGACGTGGTGCTCACCGAGGTCGAGCAGGCGCAGACGGCTCTCGGCGAGCTTACGGGCCGTACGGCGCGCGAGGACATGGTCGCGCGCATCTTCGAGCGCTTCTGCGTCGGAAAATGACTTGACGGCGCATTTGCACGGTACAGAGAAATCTGGTATAATAAATCGTTCCGGAATCCGGAAAAAGGAAGACAGAAATGTCCTCCCGGAAAGGAGAAAACGCCATGCGTGATTATATCATCATGACCGACAGCTGCTGTAGCTTGAACCAGCAGGAGGTCGACGAGCTGGGCATTACCGTTTTGCCGCTTTCTTTTACGATGGAGGGCAAGACCTATCTTGATACGCCCGACCATGCGGATATGTCGCCGGAGACCTTCTTTCAGAAGATCGCCGACGGCGTGGACTGCACGACTGCGGCGGTCAACGTCGGCCAGTTCACCGACGCGATGACATCGGCGCTGACCGCAGGCAAGGATATCCTGTGCATCAGCTTTTCGAGCGCACTTTCCACGACTTATCAGTCCGCGTGCATCGCGGCGGAGGACTTGCGCGCGGAGCACCCGGAGGCGAAGATCATCGTGATCGACTCTCTCTCTGCCTGCCGCGGGCAGGGCATGCTCATTTACCGCACAGTGCGCGAGCGGCGCGAGAAAAATCTCGACATTGAGGCACTTGCCGACTTCGTGCGCGGCACGATCCAGCATCAGGATCACTGGTTCATGGTGGACGATCTCAATCACTTAAAGCGCGGCGGACGCGTCAGCGCCGCGGCTGCACTGGCGGGTACGGTGCTCGGCATCAAGCCTGTCATGCACACAGACAGCGAGGGAAAGCTTACCCCCGTGAGCAAGGCGCGCGGCAGCAAGGGTGCGCTGCGCGCGCTGGTGGACAAGATGGAGGAACTGGGCATCGAACCGGAGAAGAACCAGCCCGTCTTCATCTGCCACGCCAACTGCCCGGACTATGTTGCCTATGTCAAGGAGCTGCTCAAAGAGCGATTCAATGTGACCGATGTGCGCGCGGACTTTATCGGCCCCGTCATCGGTGCGCACACCGGCTGCGGTACGCTGGGACTATTCTTTGTGGGGACGAAACGATGAAGTGGTTAGAATTACATCTTGATATGAACCCTGCGGGCATCGAGCCTGCGACGGAGCTTTTGAGCGCCTACGGCATCGACAGCCTGATGATCGACGAGGAGGGCGATTTCAAGGACTTCCTTGAAAACAATCACCAGTACTGGGACTATGTCGACGAGGATCTGATGCAGTCCATGCACGGCAAGAGCCGCATCACCTTCTACCTGGAGGACAGCGAGGAGGGCTTCAACACCCTTGCGCAGTTCCGCATCGGCCTTGCGGCCTTCAAAAAGCAACACCCCGAGTATGCTCCCTTGATCCTCAGCATGGAAAATGTGGAGGACGCGGACTGGGAGAACAACTGGAAGCAGTTCTATAAGCCCATGGAGATCGGCGAGCGCCTGCTTGTTGTGCCGGAATGGGAGCAGGCGGAGGGGGACGGGCGCGTCAAGCTCATCTTAAACCCCGGTCTCACCTTCGGCACCGGCAGCCACGCGACGACGCGCCTTTGCCTGCAAGCGCTGGAAAAGCATATCCACGGCGGGGAAAAGGTGCTCGACCTCGGCTGCGGCAGCGGCATCTTGTCCATTGCGGCGCTGCTGCTCGGCGCGAAGGACGCCTTCGCCTGCGACATTGACGACAAGTGCGTGGGCGTCGCCTACGAAAATGCCGCGCTTAACGGCGTGGGACGCGAGCACTACACCGTCCGCGCGGGCGACGTGCTCAGCGACAAGGGCTTGCAGAAGGAATTCGGCGGCGACTATGACGTGATCGTTGCGAATATCGTGGCAGACGTGATCATCGCACTTGCCCCGCAGGTGGGGAGGCTGCTCAAAGAGGGCGGTATCTTCCTCTGCTCCGGCATCATCGATGACCGCGCCGACGAGGTGCGCGAAAAGCTCATTGAGGCAGGCTGGACGATCGAGGAAACGCGCAGCAGCGAGGGTTGGTTTTCGTATCTTTGCCGATAAAAAGCAACAAAGAGGGAAGCTTTCTTCAAAAGAGAGCTTCCCTCTAATTATTGTGTGTTTTGCGCCGTACCGGAGAGACCTTACGCCTCCGGCGTGAGAATGCCCTTCTCGGTGATGAGCATGGTGCAGCGCATGTCGTGCTCCTCGACCGGCACCTCGGGAGACATCAGCTGCTCGCGGCAGATGAGCGCGGTGGGGCAGCGGAGCTGGGGCAGCAGACGGTCGTAGTAACCGCCGCCCTGGCCGAGACGACGACCCTTGCGGTCGAACGACAGGCAGGGGACGACGGCGAAGTCGATGTCCGCTGCGGTAACGAGCGCGCAGCTCATCTTCGGTTCCAGAATGCCGTAGGCACCCGCCTCGAGGTCGTCCATCGAGCGCACGACGCACAGATCGATGGCGTGCTCGGCGGCGCAGCGGGGCAGGATCAGCGTCTTGCCCGCGGCGATGGTCTCATTCATAAAGAGAGAGGTGTCGATCTCTTTCTCGGTGCCGGCAAAGGCAAAGACGATCTTGGCGTTTTTATACTCGTCAAGCGCGAGCAGGTGGCGGCAGATGGCCTCGGAGCTTTCCGCCTTGTAAGCGGGGTCGAGCGTGCGCTCCTTCTTGCGGATAAAGGTTCTCAGTGCTTTTTTCTCTTCGATCACAGACATGGGAATGACCCTCCTGATGGTTTCAGAATTTGACGCCTTTATCGTAGCAAAAAGTCGGGCAAAAGGCAAGCTGCCGAAGAAAGTAAAATTATATCCCGGCACGCCTGTCAAAAGAAATTGACAGCAATTTTTAATTTTGTTATCCTAAGTAAGAATGGATACGCGGCTGACCGCGTCAAACAGAGGAGGATTTTACCATGGCTATGCTGCTCAAGGGAGCTGAGGTCGCCAAGGCGCTGACCGAGGAACTCCACGCAAGAAGCGAAGAACTGAAGAAAAACGGCACCGAACCCTGCCTTGCTATCCTGCGCGTCGGCGCGCGTGAGGACGACCTTGCCTATGAGCGCGGTGCACTCAAGCGCTGCGAGAAGGTCGGCGTTGCCGTCCGTCAGGTCGTCCTGCCCGAAGATGTAACGCAGGATGTGCTGATGGAAAATATCCACGCGCTCAACGCAGATGAAAAGGTGCATGGCGTGCTGATGTTCCGCCCGCTGCCCAAGCATCTCGACGATGAAGCGGCGCGCGCGGCGCTCGATCCCAAGAAGGACATGGACGGCATCACCGACGGTTCCATGACCGCTGTTTACGCCGGCACGAAGGGCGGCTATCCTCCCTGCACTGCCGCGGCCTGCGTGGCGCTGCTCAAGCACTACAACATTCCCATCAAGGGCAAGCGCGTGGTCGTCATCGGCCGCAGCCTTGTCATCGGCAAGCCTGTTTCCATGCTGCTGCTCGCCGAGCATGCGACCGTGACCATCTGCCACAGCCGCAGCGAGAACCTGCCCGAGATCTGCCGCGAGGCGGATATTCTTGTCGTCGCCGCCGGTAAGGCCGGTATGGTCGGCGCGGAGAGCGTGCGCGCCGGCCAGGTCGTGCTGGACGTGGGCATTCACGTCGGCGCGGACGGCAACCTCTGCGGCGATACCCGCTATGCCGAGGTCGAGCCGGTCGTCGAGGCCATCACCCCCGTTCCCGGCGGTGTCGGCACCGTGACGAGCACGATCCTTGCAAGCCACGTTGTCGAGGCGGCGGAGCGCGCGGCAAACAAGTAATTGATACCTTACTTGACCAACGGAAAAAGGGAGGCTCTTTTGAGCCTCCCTTTTTTTACCTGAAGCAGCGTGACATTTCGTTCCGGCGCGAAAAAAGGAGCACCCGCAAGGGCGACTCCTCATAAGGACA
>DPGF01000011.1 GCA_003522105.1 Oscillibacter sp. | reverse complement strand
TCCGTCGCCAACGACATCGTCGCTGTCTGCAACGGTCAGGAGCCCAAGGTCAAGGCCCAGAAGCCCAAGTTCTAATTCGTTTCTGCGAAGAAGAATTCATTACATTGCGATCAAAAGGGACGCCCCGAACGGGGCGTCCCTTTCTTTTATGCGGCGGGGGCGCGAAAAAGACGCCGCCCGCAGGCGGCAAAAAAAGGAGACCTCTTTCGAGGTCTCCTTTTATTTTCAGGGGTTAGCGGTGCTTTAGCACTTCTCGAAGATGGTGGCAACGCCCTGGCCGCCGCCGATGCAGAGGGTGGCAAGACCCTTCTTGGCGTCGTCGCGCTTGAGCATTTCGTGCAGCAGGGTGACGATGATACGAGCGCCGGAAGCGCCGACGGGGTGGCCGATGGAGATCGCGCCGCCGTTGACATTGACCTTGTTCATGTCGAAGTGCAGCTCACGGGCAACCGCGATGGACTGAGCCGCGAAGGCTTCGTTGGCCTCGACAAGGTCGATATCGTCGATGGTCAGGCCGGCCTTCTGCATGGCCTGACGGGAAGCGGGCACGGGGCCGACGCCCATGATCTTCGGGTCGACGCCGCCCTGGCCCCAGCTGACGAGCTTGGCCATGGGCTTGAGGTTGTACTTCTTCACGGCCTCGCCGGAAGCGAGGACGATAGCGGCAGCGCCGTCGTTGATGCCGGAGGCGTTACCGGCGGTCACGCGCTGAACATGCTTGCGGGTATCCTCCTCGTGGATCTCGGTGGGCTTAAAGGTGTGGACGATCTCGTCCTCAACGCCCTCAGGACCGACGGGGAACGCGCCGCGCAGCTTGGCAAGACCCTCGACGGTGGAACCGGCGCGGGGGAACTCGTCCTTCTTGAACTCGACGATCTCCTTCTTGACCTTGACGGGCACGGGGACGATCTCGTCGTCGAAACGGCCGGACTTCTGCGCGGCCTCGGTCTTCTGCTGGGAGGCGGCGCCGAAGGCGTCGAGCTCTTCGCGGGTGATGCCCCAAACGTCGCAGATGTTCTCGGCGGTGGTGCCCATGTGGTAGTTGTTGAACGCATCCCACAGGCCGTCCTTGATCATGGTGTCGACAAGCTTCTTGTCGCCCATGCGGGCGCCCCAGCGGGCGTCGGGAGCGGCATAAGGAGCGGCGCTCATGTTCTCGGTGCCGCCGCAGACGACGATATCGGCGTCGCCGGCGAGAATGGCACGGCCGGCCTCGATGACGGACTTCATGCCGGAACCGCAGACCATGCCGACGGTGTAAGCGGGGACGGAGTAGGGAAGGCCCGCGCCCACGCCGACCTGACGGGCGACGTTCTGGCCGAGGCCGGAGGTCAAGATGCAGCCGAACATCAGCTCATCGACGTTCTCGGGAGCGACGTTCGCGCGCTTGAGGGCTTCCTTGACAACGATGGAGCCGAGCTCAGCGGCGGGGGTGTTCTTGAGGGAACCGCCGAAGGAACCGACAGCGGTACGGCAGCAGTTGACGACGTACAATTCTTTCATTTGACTTCTCCTTTAACATTTGTAAATCCGGACGAAAGCTCCGATTTTCTTCGAGTTTGATTATACACAGGGGAAAATGAAAAATCAACTGCAAAGTAATGAAAAATGTGTGAAATTTTGATTTATTTCTTTCATTTCGTTAACTATTTAACAAGAATGAAGGATATCATGCGTCATGGCGCGGTTTGCGCGTCCAAAAGGAACAGAATGCTGCGAAAATTTTGGCACGGACGCTTCTTGCGTGTGTGGAAGATCATCGCGTGCCGCCATTGGTCGAAAAAGGGACATTCCCTTCGGAAAGAGAATGTCCCCTTTTTCATGGAGTTTCTGCGCGGGGAGGAGTTTAACCTTCCACCTGAGCGGCAGCCTGGATCGTTTCGTACAACACCTGCGGGTCGAGCTTGTCGAATTCCGCGCTGGTGGCGATGACGGCGCTCTCCACGCGATCAGAGAAGAAGTCTGTAAAGTAGGTCTCGCGCACCGCATCCGCGGCGGCAGCCTTGTCGAGCGGCAGACGGAGCAGAATATGATAGCCAAAGCTTGATTCAACGATCTCGCTCACCGCGCCTTCGGCGAGGGCATAAGCGGCAGCCTCAAATTCCGGCACCATTGCGCCGGTGGTGAAGGTGTAGCCCGTGGGATAGGTCTCGCGGCCGGGATCTTCGCTGTACTCGTCGGCCAGCTCGCGGAAGAGCGCGGTCAGCGCGGTGAGATCACCCTCGCAGGCATCGAGCTTCTGCTTGATCTCCTCGGCGAGCGCCTTCTTCTCGGCCTTTTCCTCGTCGCTCAGCGCCTCGCCCGTGGTGGTATCCTTCGTGGTGAGCAGAATGTGGTCGGCGGTGATGTAATTTTTCTCAGCGGCATAGAGGGCAAGATCCTCGTCGGAGGCGTAGAGCATGCTGCCCTCGGTATTGTAGAGCTGATAGAGGTTCTGATAAAGGTAGTTCGAGGTGGAAACGCGGTCGTAGGTCTCGCGGCGCATGCCGAGCTTGTTCAGCTCCGCCTCAAAGGCCTCTTCGCTGCCGTACTGGTCGATATAGGCCTGGTCGCTTGCCTCGATGGCGGCCTTCTGCTCGGCGGTGAGCGTCGCGCTGTATTCCTCGGCAAGATTTTCCAGCACCAGGTGCTGCTTGACGGCCATGAGCACGTTGGACTTGACATAGTCGGTGATGCTCGTGCCGTCTTCGAAGGTGTAATCCCAGTCGAACGCGGCGCCGGTGTAATACTGCATGTAGCTGTCGAGATACGACACGTTGTAGCCCGTCCAGTAGGCGATGAGGTCGGCGCTTGCGCCGTTGCCGTCGACGCTTGCGACGATCGCGTCGGGCGCGACGCCGGTCGCTTCGTAGCAGAGGCCGGAGTGTATGGTGCCGGAGGTGAAGCCGTTCGAGGGCGAGAGCGAAACGACGGCGAAGGTGAGCGCCGCGGTGATGGCCGCCGCGCCAAGGAACGAAAGCAATCTCTTTTTGATCATAATGTTACCTCTTTTTCGTTTTCTTCCTTATTCACACGCAGGTCTCCGACCAGCGTCAAGGCAGTATCCAATGCGTCCTCGTTTGGCGTAAGACGCAGCAGGAGCTTCGGCTCCGTTCCCGTGGCGGAAAGCGTGAGCCTGCGGCGGTTCTTCGGCAGCGAACAGAGCGCCATCACGGCATTTACCGGCACAGCGTCCGCGCCGGCAAAGGTGAAGGAGATCTCGCTGCCGCGCTGGGCGATGTCGCATACGCCGATCTGCATGGCCTCCGCGCGCAGCAGCGCGACGTCCATGAGCCTGAGAACAGGCGGCGGCGGCTCGCCGTAGCGGTCGATCAGCTCGTCGAGCAGCTCCTGCGACTGCTCGGCGGTGCGCAGCGCCGCGATGCGGCGGTAGATGTCCATGCGCTGCTCGCCCGAGGGAATGTAGCTCTCCGGCAGGTTGGCCGAGACTGTGAGGTCTGCCGAGCATTCGGTGCGCTGCGGGGCTTTTTCGCCGCGCTGCTCAAGCACCGCTTCCTCCAAAAGCTGCAAGTACATATCATAGCCGACGCTCATCATGTAGCCCGACTGCTCGGGGCCGAGTAAATTGCCCGCGCCGCGAATTTCAAGGTCGCGCATCGCGATGCGGAAGCCCGAGCCGAACTCTGCGTACTCGCGGATGGCGGTGAGCCGCTTGGCGGCGACCTCGGTGAGAATTTTTCCCGCGCGGTATGTCATATAGGCATACGCCCGGCGCGCGCTGCGGCCGATGCGCCCTCTGATCTGGTGGAGCTGGGCGAGGCCGAGGCGGTCGGCGTCCTCGATGATGAGGGTGTTGACATTCGGAATGTCGATGCCCGTTTCGATGATGGTCGTGCACACGAGCACCTGAATTTCTCCGTCCGAGAGCTGCTGCATCACGGACGATAAGCCCTTTTCGTCCATTTTGCCGTGGGCGACGCCGATCGAGACCTCTTCGCCGAGGAGCTTTTTGAGCTGAGCTGCGCAGCGGTCGATGGTCTCCACGCGGTTGTGCATGTAGTAGACCTGCCCGCCGCGGGCAAGCTCGCGCCGGATGGCATCGGCGATGACGCCCCAGTTGTGCTCGAGGACGTAGGTCTGCACCGGCTGGCGGTCGACGGGCGGGACCTCGATGGTGGACATGTCGCGGATGCCCGAGAGCGCCATGTTGAGCGTGCGGGGAATGGGCGTTGCCGAGAGCGTCAGCGTGTCGACCTGGCGGGAAAGCTCCTTGAGCTTTTCCTTATGCGTCACGCCGAAGCGCTGCTCCTCGTCGATGATGAGAAGGCCAAGGTCCTTGAAGTGCAGGCTCTTTTGCAGCAGCGAGTGCGTGCCAATGAGCAAGTCGATCTTGCCCGCGGCCGCGTCCTGCATGATCTGCTTTTTCTGCGCCGGCGTTTTGAAGCGCGAGAGCACCTCGATGCGCACGGGAAACGAGCGGAAGCGGTTGATCGCCGTTGCGTAATGCTGCTGGGCGAGCACCGTGGTCGGCACCAAGATCGCCGCCTGCTTGCCGTCTAAGATGCATTTCATCACGGCGCGAAGCGCGACCTCGGTCTTGCCATAGCCCACGTCGCCGCAGAGCAGGCGGTCCATCGGCGTCGAGCGCTCCATGTCGGATTTGATCTCGGCGATGGCGCGCAGCTGATCGTCGGTCTCATCATAGTCGAAGGCGTCTTCAAACTCCTTCTGCCATGGGGAGTCGGGCGAGAAGGCAAAGCCCGGGCGGCGCTGCCGTTCGGCGTAGAGCGCGATGAGCCCCTTGGCAAGATCCTTCGCCGCGGCGCGCGCCTTTGTCTTGGCGCGCGACCAGTCCGTGCCGCCGAGCTTACTGAGCTTTGCGCGCGGCTGGCCGTCCTCGTCCTCGCCGTGACCGCCGATGTATTTCGACACCATGTCGAGCTGTGTCGCGGGAACGTACAAACTGTCGTTGCCCGCGTAGCAGATCTTGATATAATCCTTGTCCACGCCGTCTACGCGCATGCGCTCGATGCCCGCAAAGCGGCCGATGCCGTGATGCTCATGCACGACGAGATCGCCGGGGGAGAGATCCTCGTAAGAGCGCAGCGCGGCGCGCGCCGAGCTTTCCTTCTTCGGCTTTGCCCGCGTGCGCTTGCCGGAAAGGGGAGAAGTGAGCTGCCCCTCAGTCAGGATAACGAGCTTTAATTGCGGATATTCGCTGCCGGCGCTGAGTGCGCCGAGGCCGATGACGGTCTCGTGCGGGGCGGGCAGGCGGGTGTTTTTCAGGTCGAGCTGCGCGCGAAGACCGCGCTCTTCGAGAAGCCGCTGGAGGTTTTTCGCGCGCGTTTCATTGCCGCAGAGGACGAGCACGCCGCAGCCTGCGCCAAGATAGCGCTCCATATCGCCCGCGGCGGTCTCAAGACTGCCGCCGTAGCTCGGAAGCGAGCGCGCGTTCATGCTGAGAAGCACGCGCGGCGCGAGCAGATTGCGCGAGGTCGGCAGCGCATCGAGCAGCAGCACGGGGAAGGCGCTCATGCGGTGGCTCAGCGCTTCCTGACTGAGCGCAAGAGAAGCAAATTCTCCGCACAAAACGCCCTCTTCGATCAGGGGCTTCACGTCTTCGGAAAGCTCCCAGTGATAGTTCTTGCTGCGCTCCAAAACGCGCATGCCGTCGCTGACGGCGATGAGCGTATCGGGGGAAAGATAGTCGAGCGCGCAGACCTCGTCGGGGTAGCAGGCGGCAAGATAACGGTCCATGCCGCCGAGCGGCAGATCATTTGCAAGGCGCTTGATGTCGCCGCGCAGCGTTTTTACGATGGGGCTGTCCGCAGCCTTTTTCTCGATCTTCTGCGCGGCGCGGGAGAGACGCTCAAGCATTTTTTCGCGTCCGCCGGCAGAAAGCGCGGGCAGCACCTCGGCCGCGGGCAGGACGGTGAGCGTCTTGACGTTCTGCGTGCGGCGCTGGGTCGCAAGGTCGAATTCGCCCATCGCGTCCACCTCGTCGTCGAAGAACTCGACGCGCACGGGCGCGCTCAGGGGCGAGTAAATATCCAGAATGCCGCCGCGCAGGGCGAACTGTCCGACGCCCTCGACCGTTTCTGCGCGCGTGTAGCCGCTTTCGACAAGCTTTTTGGAAAGCGCGTTCAGATCAAAGCGCGCACCGGGAGTGATCTGCGTCACTGCGCTGTGCAGCGCGTCCGGCGGCAGCGTGCGCTGCATCAGACCGTCGACCGTGGCGACGAGGACGGGAGCCTCTCCGGCGGCAAGACGACACAAAGAGCCGATGCGCTGCTGTTCCCAGCCGTGTGAGGCGGCCACGCGGTCGCGCAGCTGCCATTCGCGCGCGAAGAGAAGGCTTGCCTCCTCGCCGAGCAGCGCGGTCAGGTCGAGCGCCATGCGGTTTGCTTCGTTTTCGTCCGCGCAGACGATCAGCAGCGGACGCTGCGTCTTTTCACGCACGGCGGAGATGAGCTGCGCGCGGTGCACACCCGAAAGGCCCGACACGGCGATGGGCGATGTGCCCGCGTCAAGCGAGAGCAGCAGCTCGCGCACCTCGGGCAGCGCGGCAATGGCTTCATTCAGTTTTCGCATTCCCTGCGCCATGGCGGACCCTCCCTTCGTGCAACAGACAAAAGGGCAGACCCGCCGCGTTTCTGACGAGTCATGCCCATGATAGTCAGCGTTTTTATTATATAGCCTTTCTAAGAAAAGTCTATGCCGATTTTATAAATTTTGACGGGAAACTGCTCAGCCGTTGTAGCGGTTCTGCGCGCTCATCACGCCGTCGGTGATGATGCACTCCGCCGCGTCGATCACGCGGTCGAGCAAACCGTCGATGACCTTGCGCTCCTGCGCAGAGAACGAGCCGATGACCCAGTCGACGATGTCGTGCTCCGGCGCGCCCACGCCGACCTTTACGCGCGGGAATTTGTCGGTGCCAAGGTGGGCGATGATGTTCTTGAGACCGTTGTGGCCGCCCGCGCTGCCGCTGCCGCGCACGCGGATCTTGCCGAGCGGGAGGGCAATATCGTCGGAAATGACGATCACGTGGTCGGCGGGGATCTTATAAAAGCGCGCCGCCTCGCCCACCGCCTCGCCGGAGAGGTTCATATACGTCTGCGGCATCATCAGAAGAACGTTTGCCCCGCCGAATTCGATCACCTCCGTCAGCGCGCGGAAGCGTAAGCGGTTGCAGCGCAGATTCCGCTTGTCGATCAGGCGCTCCGCGGTCATAAAGCCGATGTTGTGGCGGGTGTTTTCATACTCGCGGCCATAGTTGCCAAGGCAGACCAGCAGCCATTCCGGCGAGCCCAATTTTTTGAAAATCATAATCACTATCCTCAATGCTTCCCCGACCGGGGGGAAATTTTCTTTCCGCGCGGGCGCGGAGGGAACTGCGGCGCAAAGCGCCGCCGGTCAAAAGGGAGGGGGTATTCTCTTCGGAAGAGAATACCCCCTTTTCGTTGCAGTATTTCCGTGCTGCGCGAAAGGCCGTGCTTTCGTGCGGCAGGCCAAAGCAAGCTTTTCTCGCCGATCCGTTCGGATCAGTTGAAGAGCTTCGCGATGGAGATCTCCTGATAGGTGCGCTCGATCGCCTCGGCGAACATGGGCGCAACGGTCAGGTACTTGATGCGGGACTTAGCAAGCTCATCGTCGCCGACGGGGGCGGGAATGGTGTCGAGCAGAGCCAGCTCCTCGATGTTGCTGTTGGCAAGACGCTCGAGCGCGGGGCCGGAGAGAACGCCGTGGGAAGCGCAGGCGTAGACCTTCTTCGCGCCGCCGACCTCAACGATGGCCTTGGCAGCGTTGCAGAGGGAGCCGGCGGTATCGACCATATCGTCGAAGAGGATGCACTCCTTGCCGGCAACGTCGCCGATGACGTTCATGACTTCGCACTGGTTGGCCTTCTGGCGGCGCTTATCGACGATGGCGAGGTTCATGTGCAGCTTCTGGGCGAAGGTACGGGCGCGGGCGACGGAGCCGACGTCGGGGGAGACGACGACCATGTCCTCGCAGACGGAGCCGAACTTCTTGGCGTAGTAGTCGACGAAGATGGGGTTGCCGAAGAGGTTATCCACGGGAATATCGAAGAAGCCCTGGATCTGGTTGGCGTGCAGGTCCATCGTCAGCACGCGGTCAACACCGGCGGCGACGAGCATGTTGGCGACGAGCTTGGCGGAGATGGGGTCACGGCTCTTGGCCTTGCGGTCCTGACGGGCATAGCCGAAGTAGGGCATGACGGCGGTGATGCGGCCGGCGGAAGCGCGGCGGCAGGCATCGACCATGATGAGAAGCTCCATCAGGCTGTCGTTGACGGGCTTGCAGGTGGACTGAACGAGGAACACGTCGCTGCCGCGCACGGTCTCGTACAGGGAGACGGAAGCCTCGCCGTCAGCGAAGCTCTTGACCTCGCTCTCGCCGAGCTTGGTGCCGATGATCCTGCAGATGTCAGCTGCCAGTTTGGGGTTTGCGTTGCCGGTGAAAATCTTGATGTCCTTACCGTGAGAGATCATGTTGAAGTACTCCTCTTGTTTATTGATAAATTTATGAAGTTACTTTTTTTCGTGCGCTGCGCGCCACGTCACCGCCCAGCCGGGCTTGTTGACCTGGCGGGAACGCGCCAGGGCAAGGGAATCCGCGGGCACCTCGTCGGTGATGGTGGAGCCGGCGGCGATGTAGCTGCCGCTGCCGACCGTGACGGGGGCGATGAGGTTGGTGTTGCAGCCGATGAAGGCGTCGTCGCCGATCGTGCAGCGGAATTTTTTAAAGCCGTCGTAATTCGTCGTCACCGTGCCGCAGCCGAAGTTGATGCGCTCGCCGCAGTCGCTGTCGCCAACATAGGTCAGGTGCGAGATCTTCGTGCCGTTGCCGATGACGCTGTTTTTGATCTCGACAAAGTCGCCGACCTTGACATGGTCGCCGATCGTCGAATTCGGGCGCACATAGGCAAACGGCCCCACGTTCGTGTGGCTGCCGATGCGGCTTTCGTTGAGCTGCGAGGCGTTGACTTCCGTCTCGTCGCCGATCACGCAGTCGCGGATCATGGTGTTCGGGCCGATGGTGCAGTTTTTCCCGATGACCGTCCTGCCGCGCAGGATCGTGCCGGGGAGAATGACCGTGCCGCTGCCGATGGTCACACGGGGATCGATGTAGGTGTTGTTCGCGTCCATGATGGAAACGCCCGCGGCAAAATGCTTGTCGGCGATCTTGCGGCGGCACATATCCTGGGCGCTCCGGATCTCCTCATCGTCGCCCACGGGAAGAAAGCCTTTTGTGATCTCCGCCCCCTTGGGGAAGGCGGCAAATGCGCCGTGCTCTTTGAGTACCTTGCAGCACTCCGCGGCCTCCGCAGAGTAGACCGCGCCGCCGGAAAACACGCCCACGGGCAGCACCGCGCCGTTGACGATGAGCACGCTGCCCTTTTCGCCCTTGAGGAGCTTCAGCAGTTCCTCCCCGTGCTTCGCCCCGTCAACATAGGTGACGTCGGCCTGCTCGGGGATATAAGGGCGCATGATGTCGTGCGCGCGCACGTCAGAGACAATGAAAAACCGCTCGACACCTTGCCCCATCAGTTCTTCGACCATCCACGTGAGAATGGGGCAGAACAAAATGGGTCTGAGCATCAGCGGCGTTTTTTCTTTTGTCAGGGTCATATCGTCCGGCATAAAGAGAACGGCCAGCTTCTGATCCATTGGGGTTCATCTCCCTTCTCCACTTCACTTGCAGTGTATTAAGGCCATTATAGCAAAGCTGCCCGAAAAATCCACCTTTTCTCACAAAAAAAACAAAAATTTTTTAATTCGCGGCCTTCACTTTCACATTTTAGAAATTTCGTTTCAAAAGGCTGCTTTTTTGGTTGAATTCGCAATATTTTTGCGGTACAATGATAAAACTTTCGCGTGGAGGAGGTGCTGTCATGCTGAATATCGTGCTCGTCGAGCCGGAGATCCCGCAGAATTGCGGCAATATCGCGCGTACCTGTGCCGCTACGGGAGCGCACCTGCACCTCGTAAAGCCCCTCGGGTTCGATATTTCCGACCGTGCGGTCAAGCGCGCGGGACTGGATTACTGGTATCTGGTGGATATCAGCGTGTATGAAAATCTGGCGGACCTTTTTGCAAAACACCCCGAAGCGGAAAACGACTGTTGGCTCGCAACGACCAAAGCGCCCCGGGACTATTGCCAGGCAGAGTTTCGCGACGGCTGCTGGCTCTTCTTCGGAAAAGAGACAGCGGGCCTGCCGGAGCCTTTCCGCAAGGCGCACTATGAGCGCTGCATCCGCCTGCCGATGCGTGCGGAGGCGCGCAGTCTGAACCTTTCCAACTCCGTGGCGATCCTGACGTATGAGGCGCTGCGGCAGACGGACTTTCCCGGACTCAAGCATGAGGGAGAGATGCTGGAAACCCCGTAGGGAAACGGTTTCGTTTCAAAATGAGTAACCAAATCGTATGTGTACATTATGAGGAGGAAACAATATGAATTATAATAAGAAAACGGTTTGCGATGTAGACGTGAGCGGTAAGAAGGTGCTGCTGCGCTGCGATTTCAACGTTCCCCAGGACAAGGAGACCGGCGCGATCACTTCGGATAAGCGTATCGTGGCGGCGCTGCCGACCATTCGGTACCTGCTCGACCACGGCGCGGCGGTCATCGCCTGCTCCCACCTCGGAAAGCCCGAAGCAAAGTTCGACAAGTGGGTCAAAAAGCAGACGGAAAAGGGCAAGGATCCCGCAACGCTCACGGAGGAAAAGTGGAAAAAGTCCCTTGAAAAGCTGACGCTCGCCCCTGTGGCGGAGCATCTTTCAAAGCTCTTGGGCAAGCCCGTCATCTTCGCCCACGACGTCGTCGGTGAGGACGCGAGAGCCAAAGCTGCGGCGCTCAAGGGCGGCGAGATCATGCTGCTTGAAAATACCCGCTTCGAGCCGGGCGAGACGAAGAACGACCCCGCGCTTGCCAAGGCGCTCGCCGCCATGGCGGAGCTGTATGTGTCCGACGCGTTCGGCACGGTGCACCGCGCCCATGCCTCCACCGCGGGCGTAGCGGCGTATCTTCCCGCCGTGTCCGGTTTCCTTGTTGCCAAGGAGCTTGAGGTCATGGGCAAGGCGCTCGACGATCCCAAGCGCCCGTTCGTCGCCGTGCTCGGCGGCGCGAAGGTCAGCGACAAGATCGCCGTCATCAATAACCTCCTCGACAAGGCCGACACCGTCATCATCGGCGGCGGCATGGCCTACACCTTCTCCAAGGCGCAGGGCGGCGAGATCGGCAAGTCCCTTTTGGAAGAAGACAAGTGCGCCTACGCGCTCGAAATGATCGAAAAGGCAAAGCAGAAGGGCGTCAAGCTCCTGCTGCCGGTCGATACCGTCGCGGCGACGGAGTTTGCCGCCGACGCGGAGCCCCACGTCGTCGACGCGATGCATATTCCCGCCGATATGATGGGCATGGACATCGGCCCTGAGACCATCGAACTTTTCTGCAAAGCGACGCAGGGCGCGGGCACGATCGTCTGGAACGGCCCCATGGGCGTTTTTGAGTTCCCCGCCTTTGCAACCGGCACCAAGGCCATGGCCAAGGCGCTCGCCGAGAGCGGCGCGGTCACCATCATCGGCGGCGGCGACAGCGCGGCGGCTGCCGAGCAGCTCGGCTTTGCCGACAAGATCACGCACATCTCCACCGGCGGCGGCGCGTCGCTCGAGTTCCTTGAAGGCAAGGAGCTTCCGGGCGTTGCCTGCCTTCTGGACAAGTGAGAAAAATCATCATTGATTTTCAAATATTCGCATAGATCTTAGACTTAGACAGTAACAGGAGAAAAGACCCACCATGAATCGCAGATACCGTAAAACCATCATTGCAGGCAACTGGAAAATGAACAAGACCCCCAGCGAGACCAAGGCCTTTGCCGAACAGTTCAAGGCCATTCTTCCCAAGACCAAGTGGTGCGACATCGTCGTGTGCGTGCCCGCCGCCGACCTGAGTGCCGCCGTGCGCGCCTTCAAGGACAGCCGCATTGCCGTGGGCGCGCAGAACGTTTACTTCGAAAAGAGCGGCGCCTACACCGGTGAAATTTCTGCCGATATGCTCGCCGATCTCGGCGTGCGCTATGTTATCGTCGGTCACAGCGAGCGCCGCGCCCTCTTCGGCGAGACCGATGAGATCGTCAACAAGAAAGTACATGCCGCGCTGAGCGCCGGCCTGAATCCCATCATCTGTGTGGGCGAGAGCCTGAATCAGCGTGAGATGGGCGTGACGATGGAGCTCATCGCCCTTCAGGTGAAGAGCGCCCTTGCCGGTGTGAGCGCCGAGCAGATGCGCCGCTGCGTCATTGCCTATGAGCCCATCTGGGCGATCGGCACGGGCAAAACCGCCACGGGCGAGCAGGCTGCCGAGGTCTGCACCTATATCCGCGCGCTGATCCGCGCACAGTACGGCGCGCGCGTTGCCCGCAGCGTGACCGTTCAGTACGGCGGCTCGATGAAGAGTGAAAACGCGCGCGAGCTCCTCTCCCACGAGGATATCGACGGCGGATTGATCGGCGGCGCGTCGCTCGAACCCAATTCGCTGATGGAGATCGTTCACGCCGCTAACCAGGATTGACAGGAAAAGGAGAGAGCAGCTTATGAATAAAGCTCCGACCACATTGATCATTATGGACGGCTTCGGCCTGTCCAACGATACCGTCGGCAACGCGGTGCGCGCTGCCAACACCCCCGTGCTCGACGGTCTTTTTTCCGAGTATGCCCACACGACGCTCAAGGCCTCCGGCCTTGACGTGGGTCTGCCCGACGGGCAGATGGGCAACAGCGAGGTCGGCCACACCAACATCGGCGGCGGCCGCATCGTGTTCCAGGATCTGCCGCGCATCACCCGTTCCATCGAGGACGGCACATTTTTCGAAAACCCCGCCTACAACAAGGCGATGGACGACTGCCTTGCAAAAGGCTCGGCGCTGCATCTTTACGGTCTGCATTCCGACGGCGGCGTGCATTCCACGCTCGACCACCTCTATGCGCTTTTGAAGATGGCGCACATCAAGGGCTTAAAGCGTGTGTATATCCACGCCTTCCTCGACGGGCGCGACACGCCCCCGACCTCCGGCCGCGACTTTGTCGCAAAGACCATGGAAAAGTGCAAGGAGCTCGGCGTCGGCAAGATCGCGACCGTCATGGGCCGCTACTACGCGATGGATCGCGACAAGCGCTGGGACCGCCTGGAGAACGCTTACGACGCGCTCGTTTACGGCGAGGGTGTGCAGGATCCCGACCCGATCCACGCCATTGAGGAGAGCTACAAAAACGGCGTGACGGACGAATTCGTCGAGCCCATTGTCTGCGACAAGGACGGCATGATCTCCGACAACGATTCGGTCATCTTCTTCAACTACCGCCCCGACCGCGCCCGCGAGATCACGCGCGC
>DPGF01000106.1:5509-25835 GCA_003522105.1 Oscillibacter sp. | reverse complement strand
CGGCCGATATACTCGCCCGTGCGGGTGTCGATCTGGATCTTGTCGCCGATATTGATGAAGAGCGGCACCTTGATCTCCGCGCCGGTCTCGAGCGTTGCAGGCTTGAGGGTGTTGGTCGCGGTGTTGCCGGCCAGACCCGGCTCGGTCTCGGTGACCTCAAGGTCAACGAAGTTGGGGGGCTCGACGCCGAAGACATTGCCCTTGATGGACAGGATCATGCACATCGTGTTCTCCTTGACGAAGCGGAACGCATCGCCGAGCATATCGCGGTTCAGGGGAACCATATCATAGGTCTCCTGATCCATGAAGTAGTACAGATCGCCGTCGTTGTAGCTGTACTCCATGTTCTTGCGCTCGATGGCCACTTCCTCGAACTTCGCCGTGGGGTTGAAAGAAGTTTCGGTCACGCCGCCGGTAACGACGTTCTTCATCTTGGTGCGCACGAAGGCCGCGCCCTTACCGGGCTTGACATGCTGGAACTCGACGACCTGATAATACTTGCCTTCCATTTCGAATACTTTACCGTTTCTGAACTCACCAGCGGTAATCGTTGCCATAACTGTTTCCTCCTGTATTCCCGAGGATATCATCGCTATCCTCAAATTCACAAAGTATCGGTTCTAAACCTATGGTATTTTACCGCATATAGTGCGGCAATGCAAGTGTTTTTCCTGATGTTGTGGGTGAAATTTGCAAATTTCAGCGTTTTTTCCGCTCGTCGTGCGCGCTTTTCCGCTTGAACGGCTCCTGCAATGCATGCAGCACATGGTTCCACGCGCCGTCCGGCCCGCCCTTGGGTTCGACCATCAGCATCAGAACGCCGCTGCGGCGCGCGCCGAGCGTATCGGTCAGCAGCTTGTCGCCGAGCATCGCCGTTTCACCCGCGCCCACACCGCTGCGCGCCATGGCCTCTTGAAAGCCGCGCGTGCCGGGCTTTCCCGCATGACCCACATAGCCGATGCCGAGCGGCTTGCAGAACTTCTCCACGCGAACGCTGCTTCGGTTGTTCGACAAAATCGCAACCTTGATCCCCGTCGCCTGTAAACGCTCGATCCATGCTTTGAGTTTCTCGTCAGGCTCGCTCTGCTTTTTCGGCGCAAGCGTAAAGTCAAGGTCTGAGAGCAGCAGCTTTACGCCGCGCGCATGCAAAAACTCCGGCGTCACGGCCGTATAATCGTCAAACACCCATTGCGGGCAAAGCAGGCTGAGCATAGCGGTCTCCTATCGCGCATAATGTATCGTGACTATTATACGCGCCGAATGCGCTTTTCACAAGGGGGGATTTTTTGCGCACCTATCTTGCCATTACGCCGAAGGCGCTTTCCCAGCTTCCTGCGCCGCCTCCGCTGCCGCTCGTTCACATGGCCTATGCCGTGGGGCAGGGCGGCTGCCTGACACGCTGCGCCGCGGCAAATCTTCCGCATGGTGGGCTGATGGGTCTTTCCGACCGCTGTTCCGGTTCGATCCCGCGTGCGGACGCGCTCTGCCGCGCCATTGCTGCCGAATGCGTCCGGCGTGGCTTTCAAGGCGTGCTGGCAGACTTTGAATCCCCCGCCCACACCGACCGGCTATTCTTTCTCACGCAGCTCGCCGGACAGCTATCTGCACACGGGCTGGCGCTCTTTTCTCCCCTCACCCTCCCCGCAGAGGGCGCGGCGCTGCTCATCGGCACGGGCATCTCCGGCGGATCGCTGCGCGTACTGCTGGAGGAGAACATCAATCGCTATGGCGCGGCGCATCTGGCGCTTGATTTAGAGCGCGTGATGATGGACTTTCCGCTCCCCTGCCCCACGGGCTGCGGCACACCGCTGACGCGTGAAGAGCTGCTTTCTCTGCGGCAGAAGCACCACTCCTCCGTTTACTTCTCCCGCGAGCTGATGGCAAACTATTTTACCTATTCCGCGGAACGCGGAACGCACTTTGTGCTCTTCGACGATGAAGAAACATTGCGGCAAAAAGTCAGCCTCGCCCAAAGGCTCGGTATCCCGTCGGCCTTTGTCATGTATCCCGAGATAGCGGATCTTTTGCAGGCAAAATAGCAAAAAATAGACCCATCACACTGTGATGGGTCTATTTTCAAAGGATCTTAGTAATAACGCTTGTTGCGGTTCTTACGGGCGGCCTCGCTCTTCTTGCGGCGCTTGACACTGGGGCTCTCATAGCACTCTCTCTTGCGGACCTCCGCCACGATGCCGGCCTTGGCGCAGCTTCTCTTGAAGCGCTTGAGTGCGCTGTCGAGAGACTCGCCCTCCTTGACATGGATCTCGGACATTTATGTTTTCCCTCCCTCCGATGCACCCGGCTCTATCCTGGGTGCTCTTTAAGAGTCACTTACATGACTAACGGTGGTATTATATGAGAAAAATCGCAGCTTGTCAATAATCTTTTCTCATATTTTCAAAAAACTCCGAAATTCCGCTCAGCAGGGCTTCACGATCAGGTTGACGAGCTTGTTCTTGACGTGAATGACCTTGACGATCTGCATGCCGGCGATGGCCTTGGCGACCTTTTCGTTTGCCTTTGCCGCTTCGACAACAGTATCCTGATCGCTGTCCACAGGAACGGTGATCGTGCCCTTGAGCTTGCCGCCGACCTGAACGGCCATCTCAACGGAGGAAGCGACGGTCTTGCTCTCGTCATACTCCGGCCACGCGCACTGCATCGCCATCTTGCCCTCGTGCTTGGCGGCAAAGCCCTTCTGCTCCCACAGCTCTTCGACCATGTGGGGTGCGAACGGAGAGAGCATGAGCAGCAGCGCTTCGAAGTCACCGCGGCTGAGACCGTTGGAATAGAACTCGTTGACCATGGCCATAAGGGCGGCGATGGCGGTGTTCATCTTGAGCGTATCGATGTCGTCCGTGACCTTCTTGATGGTCTTGTGGACGATGGGCGCGTTCTTTTCGGAAACGCCCTCTTCCTCCGTCACCTGATCGGCGAGGTTCCACACGCGGTCGAGGAAGCGCTTGCAGCCCTTGACGGCGTCGTCCGACCAGGTGGCGACCTTTTCAAAGTCGCCGATGAACATGATATAAAGGCGCATCGTGTCCGCGCCGTAGGCCTTGACGACATCATCGGGGTTGACGACGTTGCCGAGGGACTTACTCATCTTGACCGCCGGGCGCAGCGCCTGATTGCCGTACTTGGCGATGAGCGCGTCCTTCTCCTCCTGCGTGGAGACGTTGCCGACGTAGTGCGGGTTCTGGCCGAGGATCATGCCGTGGCTCGTGCGCTTGGCATAGGGCTCCTTCGTGTGGACAACGCCGATGTCGTAGAGGAACTTGTGCCAGAAGCGGGAGTAGAGCAGGTGCAGCGTGGTGTGCTCCATGCCGCCGTTGTACCAGTCCACAGGGCCCCAGTACTGCTCCGCCTCGTGAGAGACAGGCTCATGGTCGTTGTGCGGATCCATATAGCGCAGGAAGTACCACGAAGAACCCGCCCACTGGGGCATGGTGTCGGTCTCGCGCTTGGCGTCGCACCCGCACTTGGGGCACTTGGTGTTGACCCAGTCGGTCATCTTGGAAAGCGGGCTCTCGCCGTCATCGGTCAGCTCGTAGCTGTCCACCTGCGGCAGAACGAGCGGCAGTTCCTCCTCGGGAACAGGCACCCAACCGCACTTGGGGCAGTTGACAAGGGGGATCGGCTCGCCCCAGTAGCGCTGGCGGGAGAAGACCCAGTCGCGCAGCTTATAGTTGACCTTTTCGCGGCCCCAGCCCTGCTCGACGGCGTACTTCTTCATCGCGGGGATGGCCTCCTTGACGGTCATGCCGTTGAGGAAGCCGGAGTTTACCATAATGCCGGTGTCGTCCTTGAGCGTGAAGGCTTCCTTCGTGATGTCGCCGCCCTCGACGACCTCCACGATGGGAAGGCCGAAGGCCGTGGCGAAGTCCCAGTCGCGCTGGTCGTGGCCGGGAACGCCCATGACAATGCCCGTGCCGTAGCCCATCAAGACGTAGTCGGAGACGAACATCGGCACGACCTTGCCGGTGGCGGGGTTGATGACCTCAATGCCCTCAAGGCGCACGCCGGTCTTTTCCTTGTTGAGCTCGCCGCGCTCAAAGTCACTCTTGCGGGCGGCGGCAGCCTGATAGGCCTCGACCTCGTCCCAGTTCTTGATGAGATCCTTCCACTTCTTGAGCATCGGGTGCTCGGGAGAAATGACCGTGTAGGTCACGCCGAAGAGGGTATCAACGCGCGTGGTGTAAACGGTGACGTCATCGCCGGTGTTGGTCTTGAAGGTGACCTCCGTGCCGGTAGAGCGGCCGATCCAGTTGCGCTGCTGGGTCTTGACGCGCTCGATGTAGTCGACCTCGTCAAGATCGTCGATCAGGCGGTCGGCATACTTCGTGATGCGCAGCATCCACTGGCTCTTTTCCTTGCGGATAACGGGCGCGCCGCAGCGCTCGCACACGCCCTCAACGACCTCTTCATTGGCAAGCACGCACTTGCAGCTCGTGCACCAGTTGACAGGCATCGTGGTCTTGTAGGCAAGGTCATGCTTGAACATCTGCAGGAAAATCCACTGCGTCCACTTGTAGTAGCTCGGGTCGGTCGTGTCCACCACGCGATCCCAGTCGAAGCCGTAGCCGAGCATCTTGAGCTGGCGGGTGAAGTTCTTGATGTTCTGCGCCGTAATGATGGCGGGGTGAATGTGGTTCTTGATGGCAAAATTCTCCGTCGGCAGGCCGAAGGCGTCAAAGCCCATGGGGTTGAGGACGTTGTAACCCTGCATGCGCTTCTTGCGGCAGATGATGTCCATCGCCGTAAACGGGCGCGGATGGCCGACGTGCAGGCCAGCGGCGGAGGGATACGGGAACTCAATGAGGCCGTAGAACTTGGGGCGCTTGTCGCCTGTTACGGCAGCATAGGGCTTTTCCTGCTCCCACTTTTCCTGCCATTTTTTCTCAATGGCTGTAAAATCGTACTTCATGGATCTTCTCCTTTATGTGAATTATTTTTTGACGCGAAAAAAGTCCCTGACCGTTCCAAAAAACGGTCAGGGACGTAAAAACTCTTTACGCGATACCACCCTGATTCAGCGCACGGTCACCCGCGTGCCCTCAGCAGCTTCGATAGCCATGCCCGTAACGGAGGCGAACCGTCCCGCCCTTTCAGGCGGGCTGCTCGGGAGTGAGTCATTCACGTGCGCTTCCCCGCCGGCTTGCACCGACCGCCGGCTCTCTTCGGGTGGAAATCGCGCGTCTTTATGCTCCGTCATCGCGTTTTGCATCAATATAGCATGACCATTTTAGGTGTTTTGTTCCGCCTTGTCAAGCGTTATTTTTCAGGTGGGATCGCCCTTACTCCGCGTGGGGCAGGAGCGCGCTCAGATCGACCTCTTCTCCGTCGGCCCAGAGGTGCTCAAGAGAGTAGAACTTGCGCGCCTCATCATTGAACACGTGGACAACGATGCAGCCATAGTCGAGCAGCACCCACGTGCCGCCGCGGTAGCCCTCGCGGTGCAGCGGCTCTTCGCCCGCCTCCGTGAGCTGCTTTTCCACCTCGTCGCACAGGGCGTTGATCTGCGTGTTGGACGTACCGGTGCAGATGACAAAGTACTCCGCGAGCGTCGTGATCTTGTCGATGCGAATGAGTTTGATCTCCTTACCCTTTTTGCCGTCGAGTGCTTTCACGGCGATCTCGGCCATTTCTCTGGAAGGTAACATAGGGGTCTCCTTTTCTTATTTCAGTTTGATGTTGTTTCGTGTTATTTCCCGTTACGGGCGCAGCCACTCAGGCATTTCATCAACGACGGTATCGCTGCTGCCGGTATCGCCCGTATTGCCGCCCTCTCCCGTGCCGGGGTCGGTCGTGCCGCTATTTCCGGGATCTGTCGTACCGGGGTCTACCGTACCGCTATTTCCGGGGTCTGTCGTACCGGGGTCTACCGTGCCGCTATTGCCCGGATCGGTCGTGCCGGGATCGGTCGTCTCGCTGCCGTCGGTCGTTTCGTTGCCGGTTCCTGTACTGGTTTCCGTCCCGGAGCTGCCGCCATTCCCACCGACAATCTTGCCGGTATAGCGATCCACGACGACCGGAGGCGCCACCGCAGCCTTGCTGTCCTCCACATGACCGGTGGAAGAGGAAAGCGAACCATCGGAATTGAGCGACATGATGTCAAGGTCGCTCATCGTAAACTTCTCAGCAAAGGGGCTAAGCTCGTTGTTCACAATATTCAGCAGCTCCTGCGCCTTGGGGAAAACATAGTTCTGCGGCCACCTCGGATACGCGCGGCTGTAGACATACAGTGCCGTGTTCGGCATGGTGACAAAGTTGACATCTTCGACCTTGAGCCCGCCCATCACGGCCTGCGAGCCGAACCAGAGCATTTCCTCAAACGTCAGATCCGAGGTGACGTTGTTCTTCACCGCGCGGGCAAATTCGCCGATCTTCGTCACATTTTTAAGCTGCAAAAGCTGCTCGATCATCGCTTTCAGAAGCGACTGCTGCGTCTTGATGCGGCCAAGGTCGCCGTCCGGATAGCCGTAGTGTATATCGGTGTCGTGGCGGTAGCGCAGCACCTGCATTACATCGCTGCCGCTGAGTTTGCGGTAACCCTTGGTCTGGTGAATGTGCAGATCCTGATAGGGGTCGTCGTAGTTCATGTTGCGCGGCACATCGTAGTAAACGCCGCCCATGGCCTCCACGATCGCGCCGACCGCGTCCCATTCGACAATGACCTGATAGTCCGGCTCGAAGCCGACGAGCTGGGAAATCTCCTTATAGAGTGCCTTGATACCCTTTTCTCCCCCGCCGTAGTAGTTGTAGACGGAGTTGATGCGCTTGACGTCCCAGGGGACGTTGACCATTGTGTCGCGCGGGATGGACATGACCGTCGCCTTCTGGTTCGTCACGTCGTAGCTCGCGAGCAGCATCGTGTCGGTGTTGCCGCCGCCGCCCGTGTCGCGCCCGAGGACGAGCACCGTGTAGAAATCCTTGCTCTTTCGCTCGCCGTCCGCGCGCGGGCGCACGCCGTCGCCGTAGTCGATCTCGTCGACCTGCGTCTGGTTGGGGTTCTTCTGCGCATCGCCCTTGTTCGGCAGCTGCGGCGCGCGGATCTTCAGAAGGTAGCTTCCGCCCGCGACCACGCCGCACAGCAGCGCGATGAGCAGCACGCGTCCAAGCAGCCGCCCGGGGTGGGAAAAGGTCTCGCAGATCTGCTCCCAGGCCTCGTCGCAGTTGCGCTCGAAAAAGCCCTCTTCATGGTGCACGCGCCGTCCCTCGTAGCGGATGCTGTCTCTGTCGTTTTCGTAAAAGTCCTTATCATTCATGGCTATGTCCTCTCAGCTCGTCCAGTGCTTCCAGCGTGTTGTGATGGACGGGATTCCCCCGCTCTTCCATCTCTTCCACGGTCATGGTGAGCCCCATCGCAAGCCCTCGGTCAATATCCTCCCACACGACCTTGCGCAGTTCCTCCACGCCGTCGAAGTCGCGGTTCGGCTCAATGTAGTCGGCGAGATAGAGCACCTTTTCCAGCACCGTCATACCGGGCTTACCCGTCGTGTGCCAGAGAATGGCGTTGTAGATCTCGTCGTCCGCGCCGAACACGTCGCGCGCGAGCGCCGCGCCGGTCTTGGCGTGCAGCAGCTTGAGCGCGCGCTGCTCCAGCTCGTCGAGCGCGATGTGGTAGTGCTCGCAGAGCGCGAGCTGCTCTTCCATCGAAAGGCGCTTGGTCGCGTCGTGCAGGAGCGCCGCAAAGCGCGCCTTTTCAACATTTGCGCCATAGCGTTCCGCGAGTTCCCTCGCCGTCTGCTCGGTGCCGAGCACGTGGGGAATGCGCTTCGCCTTGAGGTAGGAGAGCGCGATGGGTCTCAGTTCCTCTAAGCTTAGACGTTTCAAATCGAGATTTGTTCCATATAAATGCTCACGCAGGATATAGCCGAGTACCGCGGGCGCAAGAAGCCCCGCCGTTTTCCCCTTCGGGATACGCTCGCGCAGCTCGGTGGACGAAACGTCCACAAGGTTCGGCAGCGTCATCGTCACGATGCGGCTGCCCGGGAACTTTTCCCCAAGGAAATCCCGCTGCGGTGCAAAAAGCGTCTCGCCGTCCTTCTCCGTGCGTCCGAAAGCGCAGAGCCCTGCATGGCGCAGGATCTCCTCCGGCTTGTACCAGTTCTGGAACGAGAGGAACATATCCGTCCCCATCAAAAGCCACAGCTCGTCATTCGGGCGCTGCTCGTGGATCTCGCGCACGGTATCGACGCTGTAACTCTTGCCCTCGCGCGCGACCTCCATATCCGACACCGTGACCGTTATCCCCGTGTCGAGCGCGATCTGCTCCCCCATCAGGCGCGTCATCGCAAGGCGGTGCTCCTTCCCTGCCGCATCGGCGGAGAGCGCCTTGTGCGGCGGAATGCCCGCGGGAATGAGCAGCAGCTCGTCGAGTCCCAGATACTTCGCCGCGCTTTCCGCTGCGGCCATGTGACCCAAATGCGGCGGGTTGAAACTGCCGCCGTAAATTCCGATCTTCAAAATTGTTCGACCTCTTTTTCTCTTTTACACGGTCTTTTTCGCCGCCTTGGGCAGCACGATCTTATCCTTCTTGTCCTTTTTGTGCGAGGGGCGGTAGAGCACGAACTTTGTGCCGATGACCTGCACCTGCTCGCTGCGCGTCAGCTCACTCAGCTCCTGACACGCCTCGCGCGCGGTGAGCATGCTGTTTTCGAGCACGCGGCACTTGATGAGCTCGCGCGCCTCCAGCGCGTCGTTCGCCTGCTTGACGAGATTCTCGCCGATGCCGTCCTTACCGATGTGAACGATCACATCGAGGTCATTGGAAAGGCTGCGCAGATACGCGCGCTGTTTGCTGCTTAATTCCATAGTATTTCCTTATCCTTTTTATTGATGTTCCGCAAGATAATTCTTGAGCGTTTCCTTGAATGCCCGCAGCGCCTTGCCGCGGTGCGAGATCTCCGCCTTCTCTTCTGCCGTAAGCTGCGCAAAGGTCTTTCGCTTGTCAGGCACAAAGAACACAGGGTCGTAGCCGAAGCCGTTTTCGCCCATAGGGGCGAAGGCGATCGTACCCTGCACGTCGCCGTCGTCCTGCAAGACGTCGCCGTTCGGGAACACGCAGGTGATGGTCGTGTGGAAGTGGGCGCGTCGATCGGCCTGCCCGTGCATCATTTGCAGCAAAAGGCGGTAGCGGCCGGTGTCGTCCAGCCCCTCGCCGCCAAAGCGCGCGCTGTAAACACCGGGGCCGCCGTTGAGCGCGTCCACGCACAATCCGGAGTCGTCCGCGATGGCAGGCAGCTTCGTCGCCTCCATGACGGCCTTGGCCTTGAGAAGCGAATTCTCGGCAAAGGTCTCGCCCGTTTCCTCCACCTCGATCTTCACGCCGAGGTCGGCCTCAGACACGACCTCCACGCCGAGGTCGCTCAGAATGGCGCTCATTTCCGTCAGCTTTTTAGGGTTCTGCGTTGCCAGAACAAATTTCATCGTCAAACCTCCCACGGGTCTTTCTCCCGCCGTTTCCTGCTTCGTTCTTCTCGTTTCTCTTCCTCGCGCTGCGCCTTGCGCTCTTCGCGCTGCGCGCTCATCTTTTCCTGCCATGCCGTGAACTTTTTGTCGAGCTTATCGAGCGGCCACTCGATCTCCGGCACGGGCACGATGACCACCTTGCAGCTCTCACAGTAACGGGCGGGCGTGTAATAATCTCCTAACAGCCCCGCTCTGCCAAGCCAGACCTGTTCCTTCTCGTCGCCAAATCCGTCTTTGAGCATGCCGTCCTCACCTCTCGCGCACCAGTAAATATCACGCAAGACAGGGATGGCTCCATCTCGCATTTCCTTTCCGCAATAGGGGCAAACAGAAGTGATTTCCATATTCGTCTCCTTATGTCTCGCAGGTTTATGATTTTCCCCTCAGATGAGCGCCTTGACGTATTCCTCCGCATTGAAGGGCTGGAGATCGTCGATGCCCTCGCCGAGGCCGACGAACTTCACGGGCACACCCAGCTCCTGCGCGATAGCGACGCAGATGCCGCCCTTGGCCGTGCCGTCGAGCTTCGTTAAGATGATGCCGGTGAGCCCCGCCGTCTCGCGGAAGACCTTCGCCTGCTGAAGGCCGTTCTGCCCCGTCGTCGCGTCGAGCACGAGAAGCGTTTCCTTCGCGGCGTCAGGCGTTTCGCGGTCGATGATCTTGCGAAGCTTGCCGAGCTCGTTCATCAAATTCACCTTGTTGTGCAGACGGCCCGCCGTGTCGCAGAGGACGACATCGACATTTCTCGCCTTCGCCGCCGCGAGCGAATCGAACAGCACCGCGCCGGGGTCCGCCCCCTCGACCGAACGGACGATCTCGCACTCTGCGCGGTTCGCCCAGATCTCGAGCTGATCCGCCGCCGCCGCGCGGAACGTGTCCGCCGCGCACAGCAGCACGCGCTTGCCCTCGCCCTTGAGACTGTGGGCGAGCTTGCCGATGGATGTAGTCTTGCCCACGCCGTTCACGCCGATGACCAGCACGACGCTCGGCTGCGTCGATAAGTCGAGCGCGGTGTCTCCCACGTTCAGCTTTTCGATGAGGATCTCGCGCAGCGCCTGCTTCACATCGTCGCCGCGCTGGATGCTCTTCTGATACACCACATCGCGCAGTTTCTTCACCGCGTCGTGCGCGACCGTTGCGCCGAGGTCAGCCAGAATGAGACTCTCCTCCAGCTCGTCGTAGAAGTCGTCGTCGATGGTCTCCCACACGATGGTGTCGAACCATGCCTTTTTGATCTTCGCAAAAATACCCATACTCTTTGATTCCTCTCTCGCGCTTATTCCTTAATGTTGAGTTCCTTGGCCATATCGTTCATGTTGATCGTCAGGATCTTGCTCACGCCGCGCTCCTGCATGGTGACGCCGTAGAGAACATCCGCCGCCTCCATCGTGCCGCGGCGGTGCGTGATGACGATGAACTGCGTCTTTTGCGTGATGCGGCGCATGTAGTTTGCAACGCGCACCACGTTCGGCTCGTCGAGCGCCGCCTCGATCTCGTCCATCACGCAGAATGGCGTGGGGTGGACCTTCAGAATGGCAAAATACAGGGCGATGGCAACGAAGGCCTTCTCGCCGCCCGAGAGCAGCGTGATGGTCTTGAGCGCCTTGCCCGGCGGCTGCACCTTGATCTCGATGCCGCAGGAGAGCACATCGTTTTCGTCCTCCAGCTCGAGTGTCGCCTTGCCGCCGCCGAACAGCTCCAGAAATGTCTCCTGGAAGCTCTCTCGAATCAGCGCGAACTGCTCTTTGAAGATGACGGTCATCTCGCCCGTGATGCTCTCGATCACGCCGACGAGCTCGCTCTTCGCCTTTTCCACGTCGTCGCGCTGCTCGGTGAGATAGGTGTAGCGTGTGTTCACGCGCTCGAATTCCTCGATCGCGCCGACATTGACCGCACCAAGACCGCTGATGGCCCGCTTGAGCTCGCCGATGCGGCGGCTCGCCTTCTGGACGCTCTCGAGCTCAATGCGCTGCTCCTGTGCGGCGGAGTGCGACAGCTCATAATTTTCCCACAGCTTGTCGAGGATCTGCTGTTCCTCCATGGCGCTCGTCGCGCGCTTTTGCTCAAGCTTGCTGACGCTGCGCTCCACGTTGAGCACATTTTCGTTGAGTTCGCGCCCGCGCCGGTCGCTCTGGCTGCGCTCGGCTTCAAGTGCGAGTTTCGCTTTGGAAAGCGCTTCGAGCTCGGCGCGCTTTTCCGTCATTTTGCCGCTCAGCGCGGCGATCTCAGTCTCATGCACGCCGATCTCGCGCCGCGCCTGCTCGCTTGCCGTTTTGTACTGCTCAATGAGCGCGCGTCTGCTCTGCTCGTCGCCCTGCATCTGAGCACGCAGGCCCTCCAAGCTCGCGAGCGACTTTTCCGTGGTCTCGCGCTCGGCGGCAAAGCCCGCAAGCGCGCTCTTGCGTCCGGCGATCTCATCGCCGAGGCGCGTGGTGGAGCGCAGCAGCTCCGTCTGCCCGGAGAGACTCTCCTCCGCCTGCGCGCGCAGCGCGGCGGCCTCGCTCTCCTGCTGCGATGCAAGCGCTTCCTTTTCTTCCATGGCGCGCTTCACCTCGCCGCGGCGGCGGGTGATGGTATCGCGCTCGGTATCCAGTGCTTCCAGCCGCTCGCGCAGCGAGGAAAGCAGCAGATCATAGTGATTTTTGTCGCCTTGCAGCTTGAGCACGGCGTCCTCCGCCGCGCGCTGCTGCCCCTGTGCGACCTCTAACTCGTAGCGCGCTTTGGCAAGCTCGCGCTTGGCGTCCTCGGCGGCCTTGGCAGCGAGCGTCAGCTTTTCTGCAAGGCTGCCGCGCCGCGCCGTCAACTCGCGCAGCTCGCCGGCTCTGCTCAAAATACCCGCGCTGCGGGAGATCGAGCCACCCGTCATCGAGCCGCCGCGATTCAGAACCTGACCGTCGAGCGTCACGATGCGGAACGCATTCGAAAACTTACGCGAGATCGTGATGCCGCAGTCGAGATCCTCGACCACGACCGTGCGGCCGAGCAGATTTTTGAAAATGCCGTCGTATGCGCGCTCGTATTCCACCAGCTCGCTCGCAAGGCCGACGTAACCGTATTCGCCCTTCACGCGCTCGTCGCGCAGCGCTTCGCCGCGGATCGTCGAAAGCGGCAGGAAGGTCGCGCGCCCGCCATCGCGCTGCTTTAAGAGCTGGATAGCGCTCTTGGCGTCCTCCTCGCGCTCGACGACAATGTTTTGCAATCCCGCACCGAGCGCAATCTCGATCGCAACGGCGTACTTCTTGTTGACCTTCATCAGACCCGCTACCGGGCCGTGCACGCCGCGCAGGGCATTGCGCTCGCGCGCCTGCATGACCGTGCGCACCGCCTTATTGAAGCCCTCGTACTCCTTTTCCATCTCGCTGAGTAAGCGGATGCGGGAGTCTAAGTTGTTCATCTCCATCGTGAGGGAAACATGCTGCTCGCCCGTCTCCTTCTCGCGCTCGATTCTGCCCTGCATCTTCATCGTGTGGCCGGCGATGATATTGCGGATAGCGTCGGCTTCCTCCTGCGCACTTTCGAGCGCGCGGCGGTTCTCCGCGGCACTTTTGCGCGTTTCAGAAAGCTGGGCTTCCCCGCTCTCCTGCTCGGCGGCGATGGCGCTCTCGCGCTCGTCCATTTCAGAAAGCGTCGAGCGCAGGGCGGCAACTTCCGCGCGGCTGTCCGCCGCGGCGGACAAGGCAAGTGCCTCACGAGCGCGCAAGGCTTCCGCTTCGCTCGCAGCCTCGCCCGCGTTTTTCGACAGTTCCTCCGCCTGCTGCAAAAGCGCGGCAAGCGCCGTTTCGACTTCGTTTTTATCGTGTTCCAGCTCTTCGATGCGCGCGCGCTGCTGCGCGATCTGCTCGTCCATCGAGCCGACGCGGTCGGACTGGCTTCTCAGTTCCTCCTCCACGCGCGCGATATTTTCCTCGTTGTGCGCGATGCCCGTTTGCAGCACCGCCACGCAGGATTCCTGTTCCTTTACCTGCGCATCGAGCGCGGAAAGCGCCGTGCGCTCCTCCTCCTGCGCGATGTCGTTTTCGTGGATACGCGCGGAAAACTGCTCGCTCGCGGCGTACAGCGCCTCGAGGTCGGCATTTGCCTTATTGAGCTCCTCGCGTGCAAGGGCAAGGTCGGTGTCGAGCTTGATGGCGCTCGTGCGGAGCGTTTCGAGATTCTCAAGCCACACGGAGATCTCCAAAAGGCGCAGCTCGTCGCGGTAGATGAGATATTGCTTCGCTGTCTCCGCCTGCGCGCGCAGAGGGTCGACCTGCAATTCAAGCTCGGCGATCTTGTCGTTGATACGCACTAAGTTCTCCTCTGTGCGCTCAAGCTTGCGCTCGGTCTCCTCCTTGCGGTAGCGGAAGCGGGAAATGCCCGCCGCCTCCTCAAAGATCTCGCGGCGGTCGCCGCTCTTTTGCGACAAGATCTCGTCGATGCGGCCCTGACCGATGATGGAATAGCCCTCGCGGCCCATGCCGGTGTCCATGAAAAGCTCATTCACGTCGCGCAGCCGCACGGACTGCTTGTTGATATAGTATTCCGATTCGCCGCTGCGATAGTACCGGCGCGTGACGGCAACCTCGTTTTCCTCCATGCTGGGGAAAATGTGCTCGGTGTTGTCGAGCACAAGCGTCACCTGCGCAAAGCCCATCTGGTTGCGCGTTTCCGTGCCGCCGAAGATGACGTCCTCCATCTTCACGCCGCGCAGCGATTTACTCGACTGCTCGCCCATGACCCAGCGAATGGCGTCCGAAATATTCGATTTACCGCTTCCGTTCGGGCCGACGATGGCGGTGATGTCCTCACCGAAGTTGAGCACCGTCTTGTCCGGGAAGCTCTTGAAGCCCTGGATCTCCAATGCCTTTAAGTACACGGGCAAATTCCTCCTTGGAAAAAGCGCGTCATTTGCAATCAGGGTATAATGACACAGTTTAACTAATACTATATACCATTTTTTCGCCGTCTTTTCAAGGCCATTCGATGAACAAAGCGTAAAAAGACGCCCGAAGGCGTCTTTTTTCACTCACTTTTCTTCTTTTTCTCCTCGATCAATTCGTACAATGCTTCCAGCGCGTCGGACAGGCTGCCGAGCCGCCCGACAAGCCCGCAGGCAACCGCCTCCTCCCCGTAGAGCACACTGCCAACATCGGAGGCCAAGTCCTGCGTGTCCATCATCAGCGCGAGAAAGCGCTCGCGCGTGATGTTCGAATGCTTGGTCACAAAGCGCACGATACGCTCCTGCAAGCGTTCAAAATACTGGTAGGTCTGGGGTGCGGCGATGATCGTGCCGCTTGTGCGCACGGGGTGAATGGTCATCGAGGCCGACGGCGCGATCATCGTCACCATCGGCGCGACCGCGAGCGGCACGCCGATGGAGTGCCCGCCGCCGAGAACGAGCGAGACGGTAGGCTTTTTCATTCCCGAAATAAGCTCGGCGATGGCAAGCCCCGCCTCCACGTCGCCGCCGACGGTGTTGAGCAGGAATAAAACACCGTCGATGTCCTCGCTTTCCTCGAGATACGCAAGGAGCGGCAGCACGTGCTCGTACTTGGTCGCCTTCTGCGTATTCGGCAGCAGCATGTGTCCCTCGATCTGCCCGGCGATGGTCAGGCAGTGAATGGCGGCGCGGCTATTCTTGATGACGACCGAGCCGTAGTCAATGACGGGCTGAATGGGCGGCAGCAGCGGCTCCTGATCGTTCTTTTCCCTCTCGCGTGAGGGTTTTGTTTCGTTTTTCATGGCATGTCCTCCCGAAAGTCATTTTCGTTAGGATTTGCAAAAAGCGGGCAAAGCATACGAAAAAGCGCCCGAAGGGTTTTCCTTCGGGCGCGCAGTTTCAATTGTGATACGTCAGCAGGTCGGAAGCGCTCTTGCGCTTCGGCGCGGCGGGCTCCTCGTCGGGATACCCAAGGCCGATCACGCAGCCGACCTTCTGGTTTTCCGGAATGTGCAGCAGGTCAATGATCTTCTCTTCATCGAAATAGCCCGTGATGACCGTGCCGACGCCGCGCTCCCACGCGGCAAGGCAGAACGTCTGCGCCGCGATGCCCGCGTCGAACATCTCAAAGCCCGCCTCCTTCGGCGTTGCATACGAGCCATCGCGCTCAAAGCCCGATCTCCCCGTGATGTAGGTGAGCGCCATGAGCGCAGCGCAGCTTTTGAGCGTCTTTTCGTTGAACTTAAAATCAAGCACCATCTCTTCCGCCATCTTGTCGATCGTCGCGCGGTCCTCCACGAGAATGTAGCGTGCGATCTGTGTGTTCTTCCACGACGGGGCGTAGGCCGCGTCCGCGACAATTTCCTCGATAACCTTGTGCGGAACGGTTTCCTGCTTGTATTTACGAATGCTTCTTCTGGTTCTGATCGCCTGTGATACGTCCATTTTTGGCTCTCCTTTGACGTTTATTACTTTTCCGTGCCATAGAAAAACAGCGCGACCGTTCCCGGGCCGACGTGCGCGCCGGTGACCGGCTCATAGCAGACGGACAGGCATTCGCCGGTGAAGCCCTTTTCGCGCAGCAGCGCAAGGAGCGCCTCCGCACCCTCGGCGTTATCCGCGTGGGCGATACCGATGCTCTCGCTCTTATCGAGCGCGCGGGTATCAAAATAATTTGCAAGCTCCGCGTAGGCGCGCTTCATGCCGCGCACCTTGCCGCAGGAGACGATGTGTCCCGTCTCATCGCCGCGCAGGATCGGCTTGATGCTCAGCACCGTGCCGATGAGCGCCGTCGCGCCGGAAATGCGCCCGCCGCGCTTGAGGTAGGCAAGGTCGTCCACGGTGAAAAACTGGCACATGTGCGGTCTGCGCACAAGCAGCTGTTCCTTGATCTCTTCGAGGCTCTTCCCTTCCTCGATCATCTCCGCCGCCTCCAGCACCTGCAAGCCTTCGCCGAGCGAAGCAGCATAAGTGTCGATGGTCACGATCCTGCGCTCAGGATAGCGCTCCGTCAGTTCGCCCGCGGCGATGGCTGCGGCCTGCGCCGTGCCGCTGATGCCACCGGACATACCGACATAGAGCACATCGTCGCCCGCGGAGAGCGCCCGCTCAAAGTATTCCTCCATCAGCGCAGGACTGACCATCGACGTTTTGACGATCGCGCCCTCGCGCATCGCGCCGTAGAACGCCGCGCCGTCAAAATCCATATCATCGGGATAATCTGTCTCTTTCCCGTCCACCGTATAGGAAAACGGAATGACCGTGATATGATACTTCTTCGTCAGCACCACCGGCAGGTTGGCGGACGTATCGGTAAATAACTGGAGCATGACTCTCTCCCCTTTCTGATCGTTCTCAAAATAGGCGTATGACAGCTTATCACGCTCTTCGCGCTTATGCAAGCAGAATTGCAGGAATTTTGCACTTTATTGATCTTCTTTTCCCTTTTGCAGAAGAAAACGCAGGGGACTCCCTCAAAATGAGAGAGTCCCCTGTGCTGTTTTCTGCTTACGCCTGCTCGAAGATGGTCTTCATGCACTTGTAGGTCATGTAGCAGTCGAGCTTGGCAACCGTTTCATACGGCGCGTGCATCGACAGCACCGGAACGCCCGCATCGAGCGTGTCGATGTTGCGCTGCGCCATGAACTTGGCGACCGTACCGCCGCCGCCGGCGTCGGTCTTGCCCATCTCGGCGATCTGCCAGAACACACCGTTGTCGTTCATCAGCTTTCTCACCTTGCCGACGACCTCGGCGCTCGCGTCGCTCGCGCCGCCCTTGCCGCCGGAGCCGGTGTACTTGCACAGCGCCACACCGTAGTTGACGAACGAGGAGTTGCGCTTGTCGTACACGTCGGCAAAGTTCGGATCATACGCCGCCGTCACGTCCGCGCTCAGGCAGAAGGAGTTGGCAAAGCAGTCGGTGAGCGCCACGCCCTGCGTGCGGCACATATCACCCATGAACCACTCAAACGCCTGAGAGAGCATACCGGAAACACCCTCCGAGCCGATCTCTTCCTTGTCGGCGAAGATGCAAACGGCAGTCTTCTTGGGGGAAACGGCATCGAAAATGCCCGCAAGCTCTGCATAGGCGCAGACACGGTCGTCATGGCCGTAGGAAGCGATGAAGCTGCGGTCGAAGCCGATGTCGCGCGCCTTGCCGGCGGGCACGACCTCGATCTCAGCAGAGATGAGATCCTCCTCCGTCATGCCGTACTTCTCGTTGAGGTACTGCAAAACGCCCAGCTTGAAGCGGTCGGAGCAGTCCTCATCTGCGATGGGACGGCCGCCGAGCAGCACGTTCAGGCTCTCGCTCGGAATCGCCTCGTTGAGGGGCTTTTTGCCCTGCTCGCGGCCAAGGTGCGGGAGAAGATCGTTGATGATGAACTGCGGGTCGCCTTCCTCGCCGCCGATGTGAATGGCAACGCTCTTGCCGTCGCGCAGCACGGCCACACCGTGCAGCTCGAGGGGAATGGTCACCCACTGATACTTGCGGATTCCGCCGTAATGATGGGTCTTGAAGTACGCCATCTCAGCCTCTTCATAGAGCGGGCGGGGCTTTAAGTCCAGACGCGTGGCGTCCGTATGCGCCGCACCGATGTTCGCGCCGTGGCTCAAGTCCTCGCTGCCGATGGCGGCGAGCATGATGCCCTTGCCGCGGTTGTTGAAGTAGACTTTGTCGCCCGCAGCAAGCCTCATGCCGGCTTCATAGGCCTTGAAGCCCTTCTTCTTCGCCAGCTCGATGCAGTACTCCACGCAAAGGCGCTCGGTCTTGCCGTGGTTGAGGAATTCCTTGTAATCCTCACAATAGACGTTCATCGCCTTTTCTTCCTCCGCGCTCAGACGGTCGTAGCCGTTCTTGGGAGCGTAGAGCAGCTTTTCCGCAAGCTTGTTCTTTTCACTCATCTCTCAGTTTCCTCCTTCAAAGTTTTGATGATGGTATGGATATAGACTTCTGCCGCATTCTCCGCCGCAGCGGCGGTGGGCAGATCGTTCACAAATTCGTAGTCACAGCGCGCACGGAAGTACTCTGCACTCTGCTGCGCGGCGACGCGCGACCTCGCATAGTCCTCCGTGATGCCGTCGCGCGCCATGATGCGCTTAACGCGTACTTCTTCTGGCGCGGTGACGGCAACGGTCGCGTCGCAGATCGCGCCAAGGCCGCACTCGATGAGCTTGATGGCGTCAAGCCCGATGAGCTGTTTATCGCTCGCCGCCGTGCGGCGGGCGCACTCGCGCGGAACGTGCGCGCGGACGATGGCGTCCAACTCAGAGAGCTTTTCCTTGTCATGGAAGACGATCAGGCCAATGGCGTGCACGTCCACGCTGCCGTCCGCTCGGAAGATCGCGCCGCCGAATGCCTTTCGCAGCGCCGCGCGCAGACTTTCATCGCTCCCAAGCATTTCATGGTAGATTCTGTCGCAATCGAGCACGCACGCGTCCTGTTTTTGGAGCGCGCGCAGAAGGCTCGTCTTCCCCGCGCCCGTGCCGCCGGTGATGCCGATGACGATTTTGCCGTCGTCCGCGTCCTCCACATGGAAGCCCGCGGCCTTTTTGAGGCGGTTGCCGATGGCAAGGCCAAGGCCTTTACTGTCCGGGCACTGCGCCCATATTTCGCCCACATTCGTCTCATCGAACGTCCGCAGCGCGTCGAAGACGTGCTGCGCCTGCGCACGCTTGTCGCCGCTCGCGCCGAGGGGGTGAACGATGTGCCCGTCGAAGAGCGGCACAAACTCATCAAAGCAGATCACGCCCGCGTCCTCCGATGCATGGGTCAGAAGATAGCGCGCGCTCGCCTTCGCCCCACCGGTAACGACCGTGACGGGGGCCTTGGGCGCGTAGTGGCGGTATTTCATGCCGGGGGCGCGCGGCTTTTCGCCCTCCCCCATCTTCTGCGTCACGGCCTTGTCAACCGTCACCTCGCCCAGCGCGTCGCGCAGGCTCTCGAGCGGCAGTCCGCCCGGGCGCAGGAGCTGCGGCGGCGTGACCGTCAGGTCGATGATCGTCGACTCGACGCCCACCTCGCAGGCGCCTCCGTCCACGATGCCGTTGATCTTGCCCCACATGTCCTCGCGCACGTGCTCCGCCGTCGTGCAGCTGGGGCGGCCCGAGGTGTTGGCGCTCGGCGCGGCGACGGGCACGCCCGCCTTTTCGATGATGGCGCGCGTCACCGCATGGTCGGGACATCTCATGCCGACGGTCTCAAGTCCGCCCGTCGTGCGCAGCGGTACGCAGGGCTTTTTCTTCAGGATCATCGTCAGCGGGCCGGGCCAGAAGCGCTCGGCCAGCTTGTAGGCCGCGTCCGGCACGTCCTCACAGTAGCGCGTAAGCCAGCTTGCGTCCGGAATGTGCAGGATGAGCGGGTTGTCCTGCGGGCGGCCCTTGGCCTCGAAAATGTGCAGCACGGCGGTCTCATCGAGGCCGTTTGCGCCAAGGCCGTAGACCGTCTCCGTCGGGATCGCCAGAAGCCCCCCGCGGCGCAGAATGTCCGCCGCCTGCGCGATGCTCTCTTTATCCTCCGCCGTGCGGAGGGTAAACCATTTTGTCTCCAATGTTCTCTCTTCTTTCTTAAGCCTCGGTGCTCTCGCGCAGCTTTTCCGCCTGCTCCTGCATCGTCAACGCGTCGATGATCGGGTCAAGGTCGCCGTTCATCACGGCGCTGATGTTGAAATTCTTGTTCTCGCCCGTCAGCCGGTGGTCGGTCACGCGGTTTTGCGGGAAGTTGTAGGTGCGGATGCGCTCGTTTCGCATGCCGCTGCCGACCTGCGCACGGCGCTCGCTCGTGATCGCGCCCTCCACGCGCTCGCGCTCAGCCTCGTAGAGCTTGCTCGCGAGCATCGCCATACACTTGGCGCGGTTCTGGAGCTGGGATCTCTCCTCCTGACACGAGACGACGATGCCCGTCGGCTTGTGGATGAGGCGCACAGCAGAGCTCGTCTT
>DPGF01000106.1:0-5241 GCA_003522105.1 Oscillibacter sp. | reverse complement strand
GGCAGCACCGCGACCGTCGCGGTCGAGGTGTGCACGCGCCCGCCGGACTCGGTTTCCGGCACGCGCTGGACGCGGTGGACGCCGGATTCAAACTTGAATCTCGAGTATGCCCCGTCGCCGCTGACGATAAAGTCAGCTTCCTTTACACCGCCCAGCTCCGTGTCGTTGTAGTTCAAAAGCTCCACGCGATAGCCGCGCTTTTCCGCGTACATCGCGTACATGCGGTAGAGGTCGGCGGCGAACAGCGCGCTCTCCTCCCCGCCCACACCGCCGCGGATCTCGACGATGACGTTCTTGTCGTCGTTCGGGTCGCGCGGCAGCAGCAGCACGCGCAGCTCGTCGAAAAGGCGCTCTTTTTCCGCCTTGGCTGCGTTCAATTCCTCCTGCGCTATGTCCTTGAGCTCCGGGTCGCCCGTCAGCTCGAGCGCCTGGGCGATGTCGTCCTCACACTTCAGGTACGCGCGGTAGGCCTCTACCACGGCGGAGAGCTCCTTCTGCTCGCGCGTGAGCGCGCGCAGCTTCTTTGGGTCAGCGTAAATTTCCGGCACTTCGAGCAGCTCGCCGATCTCGTCATAGCGGCGCGCGAGCTGTTTGAGCTTTTCCCACATCAGGCCTTGTCCTCCGCAATGAAGTCAGAGCAGGCCTTGACGAACTGGTCGCGCCAGAAGTGGTAGCCCGCGGAATCGGGGCAGAGCGAGACTTCCACCACGTGCGGTGTCTGCAAATAGAGATCCATCTGGCGGAACACGTCCTTATAGTCCTGCTCGCTCTTGTGCGTGATGAGGTACGCTGCGTTCTGGATCTCATAGCCGCGGCGCTTCAAAAAACCGCGGATCACGCTCGAGCAGCGGCCCGCCCACACGGGCGTGCCGAGAATAACGAGCTTGTAATCCGAGAGCGGACGCGCGCACTTCGGGCGCGAAACCGCACTCGTGCGCTTGTGCATCGCATCGAAGCAGCAGCGAAGATACCCCATCGTGCCGCCGCGGTCGATCTTGTCGCGGATCTCCAGGCATTCGCAGCCCAGTGCCTCAGCGACTTCCTCCATGGCTTTTTTCGTGTTTCCCGTGCGGGAATAGTAAAGGCATAAAATGTTATCGTTCATACTCAGTTTCCTCTCAGCAGGAGCCAACCGGTGGCAAAGGCCTCCCGCACATAGTAGTTGAGCTGCAAAGCATCGTAATACGCGCTGCGCGGCAGCGTCGCCGCCACACCGCAGGCCCATGGCACACCGGCAATTCGTCCGGCTCTATAAATATGATAGTCATTTGTCACATAGGCAAACGTCCCCGCTGTATCAAGACCGTTTTCTGCCATGATCGCGTAGCTGAAATCAAAATTCTCCTGCGTGCTGGTGGACTTGTCCTCGCGGTAAATGCGGCTTTCGTCCACGCCGTGGGCGATGAGCCAGTCCGCCATGCAATCGGCCTCGGAAATATCCTCTCCCGGCCCCTGTCCGCCTGAGCAGATGATGGGAAGATCCGGCTTGTCGGCGATGAAATCGAGCGCCGCACGCAATCTTGACGAGAGCATCAGCGACGGCGTCGTGCCGTTCACACCCGCGCCTAAAATGATAACGCACTGTGCGTCCTCTGCGCGTGCATCGGTATGCGCATCGCGAATGACAAGGGACTCAAGATAGACAAAGGCCGCAAAGCCGCAGCACACGAGCACGAGCAGAACACGCTGCCCCCACTTTGCCCACGCGCGCTCGGAATACTGCGCAAACAGCGCGAAGACGATCAAAAGCGCCGTCAGACACCAGAACAGGAGTCCTGCAAAGCGCACGCCGGGCACGGCCCGGCACATAGCGCCGAGCACGGCGCAGACCGCTGCTGCCGTCCACAGTCTTTTTTGTTTCTTCATGGTGCGTTCCTCATTCGCCCGCCTGCTCGGCAAGGCTCTCCCACTTTTCCATCAGCGCGCCGAGCGTCTCCTCGGCCGCTTCCTTTTCTTTGTAAATTTCGCTGTAGCGCTCATAGTCGCTTCCGGCCTCTTCAAGCCGCTGCTCGATCTCGGCGATGGCCGCTTCCTGCGCCGAAATTTCCTTTTCACAGATGGTGAGCTGCCGCCGCGCCTGCTGGGCAGAGCGGTTTGGCTTCGGTTTTTCTGTAACCGTCTTTTCCTTTACAGCCTTTGGCGTGTGGTCGATCTTGTTCTGCGCCTCCAGTGCCTTGACCTGCCGGTAGCGCGCAAAGCCCATCGGATAGTCGGTGATGACGCCGTTTTCAAGTTCCCACACGCGCGTTGCAAAGCGGTTGATAAAATAGCGGTCGTGGCTGACGAACAGGAGCGTCCCGTCGTAGCTCTCCACCGCCTCCTCGATCCACTCGCGGGACGCGATATCGAGGTGGTTCGTCGGCTCGTCAAGAATGAGAAGATTCACTTCCTCGTCCATCAGAATGCAGAGCTTCAATCGGCTCAGCTCACCGCCGGAGAGCACGCTCACGCTCTTAAAAACGTCCTCGCCCGTAAAGTGGAACGCAGCCAGACGGTCACGCGCTGTCTGCGGCGTGATGTTGCGCTTGGAGTAGAGCATCGTGTCGACCAGGTTCCGCTCCGGCACGTCGAACGTGACGATCTGCGGCAGGTACGCCGTTCTGACCGAGGGCCCGAATTTGATCTTGCCCTCGTCGGGATACTCCTCTTCCATGAGCATCTTGATAAGCGTTGACTTGCCCGTGCCATTGTCGCCGATGAGCGCGATGCGCTCGCCGCCGCGCACCTGCAAGTCAACATCGTGGAAGAGTACGCGGTCGCCAAAGCTCTTTTTGAGCTTTCTGAGCGCAAACACCTCGTCGCCGTAGAATTCCTGCGACTTGAACTGTACGTTAAGTGCCCGTTCCTTCGTGGGCTTGTCCGTCGTGCGCATGCGCTCAATGCGCTTTTCCATCGACAGCGCACGGCGGTAGGTCTTGTCCATACCCTTGAAGGCGAACATGCGCAGCTGCTCGGCGCTCTTTTCAAGCTGAGCGATCTTGGCCTGTTCCTTTTCGTATTGGCGCATTTTTTCGAGATAGCGCCGCTCCTTTTCCACCGCGTAGAAGCTGTAGTTGCCGCTGTAGAACTCTGCCTTGCCGTCGAGCACCTCGATGACGCGGGTGATGGTGCGATCCAAAAAGTAGCGGTCATGCGAGATGGCCACGACCGTACCCTTAAAGGTGGAAAGGTACTGCTCCAGCCACTCGATGGCGTGCAGATCGAGGTGGTTCGTCGGCTCGTCGAGCAGCAGAATGTCGGTATCCTCTAAAATGAGGCGGCCGAGGTTCACGCGCGTCTTTTCGCCACCCGAGAGTGTGTCGAAAAGGCGCTCGCGCATCTCCGGCGGAATGGACAGGCCGTTTGCGACCTTGTTGATGGGCGTTTCCGTGTCGTACCCGCCAAGGCCCTCGAACTTTGCAGAAAGCTCTCCGTAGCGGCGCAGCGTTTCCTCGCTCTCGTCGCCGTTTGCCATCTTCTCGGAGAGGGCGTTCATCTCGTCCTCCAACCGCTGCATACGTGAAAAGGCGCTCTTGAGCACATCCTCGACCGTGTAACCCTCAGGATACACGGGGATCTGCGAAATGAGGCCGAGCCTGCGGCCCGAGGCGATGCTCACCTCGCCCGCGTCATAATCAAGCTCCCCCGTCAGGATACGAAAGAGCGTTGTCTTGCCCGCGCCGTTTTTGCCAAGCAAGCCCACGCGCTCGCCGGTATCGACCTGAAAGGTGATGCCGTCCAATATTTTCTTTTCGAGATCAAAGGACTTGACAAGTCCCGATACGCTGATGTCGATCATGCCTTGGTCAGCTCTTCCACGATGGTCTCAAAGTGCATGGAGTGCGAGGCCTTGACGAGCATCGCCGTATCCGCCGCGAACGCCGCCTTGATGGCGTCCATCGCCTCCTCCACGCTCTGAAACCACTGCACAGAGCCGTTCCCTTCTAAATAGTTTTTTGCCCGTGCACCGATCGCGATCACCGTGTCGATGCCCAGTTCCTTTGTGAGCTCGCCGATCTCGCGGTGCGCGCTCTCGGTGAGGTCGCCGAGCTCGGCCATGTCACCGATGACGGCGGCTTTTTTGCCGCTGCTCGCCGCTAAAACGCGCAGCGACGCCGCCATCGACTGGGGGCCTGCGTTGTAGCAGTCGTCGAGCAGGCGGCGATTTTCGGAAAGCGCGATGACGTGCATGCGCGAGCCTGCCGGTTCATAGGCCGCAACACCGCGCTCAATCTCTTCCTTCGTTTCGCCAAGGTACTCGCCGATGGCCGCGGCCATCGCCGCGGCGTAGACCATGTGCTTGCCCGGCGCGGGGATCGCGAGCGCATAGCGCTCCTTCTCCGTCGTCACAACGCAGCGGATACCGTCGATGCCGAGGTCTTCGACCTTGCTCACGCGGACATTGCAATGCGCAGACAAGCCGCATCGCAGAATGTTCTGCGGCAGCGTGACGGTATCGAGCAGCTCGTCGTCGCCGTTTAAGACGGCGAGACCGTCCTTTTTGAGGTTTTCGAAGATCTCGCACTTGGCCTTCAGAATATTTTCGCGCGACCCGAGATATTCAATGTGCATATCGCCGACGTTCGTGATAACGGCGATGTCGGGCTTCACCATCTCGCCGAGGTAGCGGATCTGCCCTGCGCGATCCATGCCCGTTTCGATGACCGCCGATCGATGCTTGGAGGAAAGCCCCAGCAGCGTCTGCGGCGTGCCGATCTCGTTATTGAAGTTCGCGGCGGTCTTGAGCGTGTTGAACTTCACACCCAGCACCGAGGCGATCATTTCCTTCGTCGTTGTCTTGCCGACGCTGCCCGTCACCTGCACAAAGGGGATCGTGAACCGCGCGCGATACCACGCGGCAAGATCCTTGAGCGCAAGCAGCGTGTCAGGCACCTTGATGTAAAACTTTCCGGGCAGCAGCGTTTCCGGCACGCGGGCGCACAGACAGCCCTCCGCGCCCGCGGAAAGCGCCTTTTCGATATAGTCATGCCCGTCGAAGCGCTCGCCGACGAGCGGCAGAAAGACTTCGCCCGCTTTGACGGTACGGCTGTCGGTATTCACACCGAAGATCTTCGCCGCCGCATCGCCCTGCAAAAGCTTGCCGCCGGTCGCCGCGAGCAGCTCTTTTACCGTGATGGCCTCCATTTACAGTCCTCTCTTCTGCTTCAGCGACTCTTCGACGATCTTCTCGCACAGCTCTTCGTAGCCGATGCCGACCGCCGCCGCCTCCTGCGGGAGGAGGCTCGTCTTCGTCATGCCGGG
>DPGF01000041.1:866-6262 GCA_003522105.1 Oscillibacter sp. | reverse complement strand
ACGCAGGTGATGTCCGCGCCGCTCTCGATGTGCGCGTCCAGCACCTTCTGCAGCGGCAGGTTGATGATGAGGTCACTGTCGGACAGGACAACATATTCCTGCCGGATCTCGTGCAGATACGAGCGAACGCCGGCAAGCGCCTCCATCTTGCCGCGGAATTCCTCCACGCCGAACTTGCGCGCATCGGCAAAGGGCGGCAGCAGCTTGAGTCCGCCGTTCTTGCGCGCCATGTCCCAGGTCTTGCCGTTGCCGATGTGGTCAAGCAGACTCTGGTAGTTGCCGTGCAGCACGACGCCAACGTCTGTAATGCCCGCGCCCGCCATGTTGGAGAGCATAAAGTCCACCGCGCGGCAGCGCCCGCCGAACGGCACGGAGCCGGGCATGCGTTCCTCCGTCAGCTCACGAAGGCCGGGTGTTTTCGCATAGGCAAAGATGATACCGTGTAATCCGTTCATCGTACCGTCTCCTTTCCGTCCACGCTGCGCATCCGGTTGGCGGGCAGCACATAGTCCTCTGCCACCGCCGCGCCGGGGCCAAGCACTGTGATGCCCCAGTTTTCGGGTGCGACCGTCTCCGGCGGCTCGCCGACAAGCGCGCGCTCGCCGACCACGCCGTTCTCGCCGATGATGGCATAGGAGACGCGCGCTCCCTTCCTGACGACCGCGCCGGGCATCAAGATAGAATACTGCACGCTCGCGCCCTCCTCCACCGTGCAGCGCTCAGAGAGGACAGAGTTCTCCGCCTCGCCCTCTACCGTGCAGCCGCGGGCAATGACACTATGCTCCACATGCGCCCTTTTGCCGAGATACGCCGGCGGCGCGGAGGTGGAGCGGCCGTAGATCGGCCAGTCCTTTTCGAGCAAGTCAAGTCCGCTGCCGGTGGCGAGCATGTCCATGTTCGCATCCCAGAGCGAATCGAGTGTGCCGACGTCCTTCCAGTAGCCGGAAAAGCGGTAGGCGGACATCTTTTCGCCGTTTTGCAGCATTTTGGGAATGATGTTCTTACCAAAGTCATTGCTGCTCGTCTCGTCGCCCTCGTCCTCGATGAGGTAGGCGCGCAGCTTTTTCCATGTGAAAATATAAATGCCCATCGAAGCAAGGTTGCTCTTTGGCTGTGCGGGCTTTTCTTCAAATTCCGTGACCGTGTCCGTCCCGTCCACATTCATGATGCCGAAGCGCGGTGCATCTTCCCAAGGTACCTCCATCACGGAGATGGTGCAATCCGCCCCTGTCTTTTTGTGCTGGTCGAGCATCTTGGCATAGTTCATCTTGTAAATATGGTCGCCCGAGAGGATAAGCACATACTCGGGGTCGTACATATCGACAAAGCCGATGTTCTGGAAGATGGCGTTGGCCGTGCCCTTGTACCACGAAGCGCCGTTCGCGCTCTGATACGGCGGCAGGATATGTACGCCGCCGTCTGCGCGGTCAAGATCCCACGGCTGGCCGGAGCCGATGTAGCGGTTGAGCTCCAGCGGGCGGTACTGCGTCAGCACGCCCACGGTGTCGATGCCCGCGTTGGCGCAGTTTGAGAGCGGAAAATCAATGATGCGGAACTTGCCGCCGAACGGTACGGCGGGCTTCGCCATATTTTCCGTGAGCACATAGAGCCGACTGCCCTGCCCGCCGGCAAGCAGCATGGCGATACATTCTTTTTTCACGCTTGTTCTCTCCTCCTTGTCACTGCTCGGCCAGAGTCTCTCCGGTCGGCTCCTCGCTCTTCTCCTCGTGCCACTCGCCCTCGCCCGAGAAGAACGCCGCGCCGAGCGGCGGGATCTTCACGCACAGCGAGCAGGGCTTTCCGTGCGATGGAATGCCCTCCGTTTCGATCGGCTCTCCGTTGCACCAGTCCCCTGTGCCGCCGTAGGCGGCAAGATCGGTGGTGAATACCTCTCGGTAGGTTTTTTTCGGCGGCACGCCAAAGCGGTACTCCGCCTGACCGACGGGCGAGAAGTTGACAGCGGCGATCAGCTCGCGCCCCTCCCGGTCGCGCCGGACAAAGACGACCACATTGTTGCAGTTGTCGTCGGCAACGAGCCATTCAAAGCCTTCCCACGAAAAGTCGATCGACCAGAGGGGACTCTGCGATAGATAAAAGCGGTTGATGTCCTTGAAAAACTGCTGGGTCTGCTGGTTTTCTTGATTTTCGAGTAAATACCAGTCAAGCTGGGAAGCAAAGTCCCACTCGTGCCACTGCCCAAGCTCCGCTCCCATGAAGGTGAGCTTTTTGCCCGGGTGGGCAAGAAGGTACGCTGTGAATGCGCGCACGCCCGCAAGCTGCTGCCAGTCGTCGCCGGGCATCTTGCCGCGAAGCGAACCCTTCATGTGCACGACCTCGTCGTGCGAGATCGGCAGGACGAAATTCTCCGAGAAGGCATACATCAGCGAAAAGGTGATGTCCTTGTGGTGGAACTGACGGAACCACGGGTCGAGCTTCAGGTAGTGGCACATGTCGTTCATCCAGCCCATGTTCCACTTGAGGTTGAAGCCGAGGCCGCCGTCCTTTGCCGGGCGCGTGACGAGCGGCCACGCGGTCGACTCCTCCGCGACCATCAGTACATTCGGATCGACGGAAAACGCCGTTTCATTGAGCGCGCGCAAAAAGTCGATGGCTTCTAAATTCTCGTGTCCGCCATCTTTGTTCGGCGTCCAGCGGCCGTTTTCGCGCCCATAGTCAAGGTACAGCATGGACGCGACTGCGTCCACGCGCAGGCCGTCGAGATGGAATTCCCGCAGCCAGAACGCGGCGGAAGAGAGCAGGAAGCTCCTCACCTCGCCGCGGCCATAGTCGAACACACGCGTCCCCCACCCCTCGTGCTCACGCTTATTGGGGTCTGCGTATTCGTAGCAGGACGTACCGTCGAAGTCGATGAGGCCGTGCGCGTCCTTGCAGAAGTGCGCGGGCACCCAGTCAAGGAGAACGGAGATCCCCTTGCGGTGCAGGTGGTCGACAAAGTACATAAAATCCTTGGGCGTTCCGTAGCGTGATGTCGCGGCAAAATAGCCGGTACACTGGTAACCCCAGGAATCGTCGAGCGGATACTCCGTCACGGGCATGAGCTCCACGCAGTTGTAGCCAAGATCCAGAACATAGTCTGCCAGCTCGTGGGCAAGCGTGCGGTAATCGTAAAAATCACCGTTCTCGCGCCGCCGCCATGAGCCGAGATGAACCTCGTAAATATTGAGCGGAGAGCGGTCGATGGGCGCTTTCGCGCGGTTTCTGCACCACTCGTCATCGCCCCAACGATACCCGCCAAGATCGTAGAGCTTGCCGGCTGTGCCGGGGCGGGTCTCGGCGTGGAAGGCGTAGGGGTCGGTTTTGAGCACCGTGTCGCCCCTCTGCGAGGTGACGGCGAACTTATACGTGTCATAACGCTTCAGTCCCGCGACAAAGCATTCCCAAAAGCCGTCGGCGTTGCGCGTCATCGGGTGGTCGTATCCGTTCCATGCGCAGAAATCTCCCACGACGGACACATACGCGGCGTTCGGCGCCCACACGCGGAACACGTAGCCGTCTTTTCCCGCCCGCCGCGTGCGGTGCGCGCCGAGATAGCGGTAGGCCTCGCTGTTCGTGCCGCCGTAAAAGGCAGCAGCGTCAAATCGTCTGCCGGTTTGCTTCATACCTCTTGTCCTTTCTCATCATAGAGCATATGAGACTGCATCGCATCGCATGCGCCTTATTCCTCGTCCGGCGCGCGCTGCACAGCGGTGCCGCCGAGGCCGAAATCCTCCTCCACGCTCGCCGTATCGCGGCGGAGCATGTTCTCCATCACGCGAATGTCGCTGTCAATATCCATCGCCTCGCTGCGGTAAAGGTCGTCGAGCTGCTTGTCAAAGCCCTTGATGAGGGCGTCCATCGTCTCTTCGATGCGCTCCTGCGCGCGGGATAGATTTTCTCCCTCGATGCCCGCCTCTTCAAATTTGGCGTAGCTGTCGAGCAGCTTGAGCGTGGTGGGCAGATAGTAGTTGAGGAAAGTCGCGGCCTGCTGCTGCTTTTCCGGGTGCTGCTCCACCTCGCGGAAGATCTTGCCTGCGACAGTCTCAAGATGGTCGATCTTTTCACTCAGCACGGGGTCGGCGATGCGGTCGTTCGCGCTGCGAATGGCGCGCAGCGCGCCCGCGTAGCCCTCGTTCGCTTCCTTGGGTGTGACGTTTGCCTTCTTCGCCGTTTCGTTCGCATAGTCGGCAAAGGCGTTGGCGTTGCGGAAGAACACTCCTCGCCCGCTGTCCAGATAAGCGCCCGCGCCGAGCAGCCCCTTTTCCACCATGAAGTCAAGATCGCTTTCGACCTTTTTGCGGCTCTTGCCCGTCACGGCGCAGAGTTCGTCCACAGCAATGTGGCTGCGCTTGCCCATCACGGCAAGGTAGCGCGCAACGCGCGCGCTGCGGCGCTTCATCCGCTGCCCGGCGACGAGCATGGCAACACCGCCGGCAAAGAAGCCGCACATGGGGAAAAGTTCTTCCATCATGTAGGAATACCAGCCGTAGGCGATGACCTCGCCCAGCATGGTCACAAGGCTGATACCAAAGATCGCAGTGATGGCAGCACCGACGATCATCAGAATGCGTGCGGTCTTGTCCGAAGCCTTCGGCGCGCGGTTCATCTTCTTCGCTGTCTGCACAACGGTCTTTTCTACCTTGTTCGTACTGCGCGCCGTAACGTTCGCATTCGGACTGGTGCTCGTGCGCATGCCGCTGCGCGGTGCGCTCACCTTCTTCGGCCGGTCGGAAAGCTTGGAAATGAGCGCGATCAGGCCAATCGGCCACAGGCCGAAGGCAAAGAGCGCCGCAATGATGATCCAGCTGCCAATGTCGCCGCCATCTTTTTTCTTTGGCGTTTTGCCTCCCTCGTCAAAGCGAAACGAGCCGCTCTCGGGGTCGTACTCAAATTCCTTACTCATTTACTGTTTCTCCTTTTTTCGCCCGCTCTTGCAGCGCGTTCGCGTTCAAAGTCGATGATGTTCGTCTTTTTGCCGCTCTTTTCATCGAGCACATACAGCGAGTCGAGCTGCGACTTGAGGTTTGCCTTCACCGAGTCGATATAGTCGCGGCGCAGCTGTGCCTGCTCCTCGCGCTCATCGTCGGTCAGTCCCTCGGCCTTGGCCTTGCGCGCCAGCGCGTTGATGCGCGCGATCTTTTCTTCCATCGTCATTGCATTCTTCTCCTTACAAGTATCGGCGCAGCAACAGCGCCGTTCTTCCCTTTTTGCTGAGACCCCCAACCTCGGCGACCTCGAATTTTCCAAGCCCGCGCGCGGAGACCACATCTCCCTGCGCAACGGGCGCGTCCGCCTTGAGCGTTTCGCGGTGGTTGAGCTGTACGCGCCCGGAGGAGATAAGCTCCTGCGCCTTGCTGCGGCTCATCGAAAAGCCGCTCGCCGCCACCGCGTCGAGCCGC
>DPGF01000041.1:0-553 GCA_003522105.1 Oscillibacter sp. | reverse complement strand
CCATCCGACACCAGAATGTCGCCAAGCTTTTCCCTCGTGATGCCCTGCGCCATGAGCGAGCCGAGAAAGTCCCGGTGCGTCAGCGTGTCCTCTTTGCGGTAGGTACAGCGCAGCGCCGTCATGGATTCGCTCTCGTCCGCTTCCTCCTGCCAGTCGGGCAGGAAAAAGAGCATTTTCCGCTCCGCGCGCTCATAACCGCCGCGAAAGGCGTAGCCTTCGTGAATGGCGGCGGCGTGCAGCAGCTCCTGCGCCGCGCGCTGCTCGGCGGGGCTTAAAAAATCTGTCGCCGCGGGAATATTGCGCTGCCGGCTCTGCTCGCATTTATCGAGGATATGCGCCAGCAGCACGCGCTCCTCGCCGCTTTGTGCGGCGCGATCCAAAAGCTGTCTCCGATCCATCAGCATGCTCCGTTCTGCGTGCGCCAAAGGGAAGCGTACTCGCCGTTTTTTTCGAGAAGTGCGTCGTGGCTCCCCTGCTCGGCGATGCGCCCGTCCTCGATAACGAGGATACGGTCTGCCGAGCGAATGGTGGAGAGCCGGTGCGCGATCACAAG
>DPGF01000010.1 GCA_003522105.1 Oscillibacter sp. | reverse complement strand
AACACGAAAGAAGTCACTCATGCAAGTGACTTCTTTTTTTGTTTATTTTTTGCCTTGACAAGTTTCGCCTGGGAGACTATAATCGCCCAGTTAAAAAATGATGGAGATTTTTATGATGCAGAAAAAAGGTTTATCTTCGCTCTTCCGGCCGGTGGAGCTCACACAAGGGGAATGCTGGAAAACGATCCTGGCATTCTCTTTCCCGATCATTGTTTCTTATTTATTGCAGCAGGTCTATACGATCAGCGATGCGGCGATCGTTGGCCAGACATTGACGGCGCAGGAAGTTGCTGGTGTCAACGATACGTCGTCGCTCATTTTTATCTTTTTGCAGTTTGCCTTTGGCGTCAGCGCGGGCTTCTGCGTAGTCACATCTTGTAATGTCGGCGCGCACAATCCTGCTGGCGTGCGCCGCTCGCTGACAACGCAGATCGTCCTTTCCGGTGTTCTCACAGTGGTGCTTACGGCATTGGCGCTTGTGCTGCTCGATCCAATGCTCGCATGGATCAATGTAACGCCTGACAGCCCGGAAGTCTATCGCGCGGCCTACACCTATTGTGCCATCATTTTTGCCGGGATCGGCGCGCAGCTGTTCTATAATTTTATTTGCTCCTTCCTGCGCAGCATGGGCGACAGCGTGACACCGCTTGCCTTCCTGCTCTTTTCTACGCTGCTGAATGTGGGGCTTGACCTGCTTTTCATCGTTGTGTTCCGCTGGGGTGTTGCCGGTGCGGCCGTCGCCACGGTGAGCGCGCAGCTCGTAAGCACATTGGGCTGCTTTGCCTACGCATTTTTCAAGTACCCTGAACTGCATCTGCACAGTGAGGACTGGAAGATCGAGCGGCATGACATTGTGCGCCATCTCATTCAGGGCATTCCGCTCGGCTTACAGTTTTCGGTGTTGGCAATCGGCATCATCGTGGTGCAGAGCATCGTTGTTCAGTTTGATATGCTGGGTGGAGCGATGGTCTCCAATGCGGCGCAGAACGGTTTCGGTGCGGCAAACAAGGTCAACAGTCTGCTGATGACGCCGCTCAACGGTCTCGGCTCTGCGATGACCAGCTTTACGGCGCAGAATCTCGGCGCGGGTGACACAAAGCGCATCAAAAAGGGCACGGTCCAGTCGATCATCATCATGCTCATCATGGCGGCATGTTCCATTCTGATCGGGTTGCTGCTTACCATTGACGGCACTTATCTGCGCATTTTCCTCAGTGCGGATAAGGTGACGGCGGAAACGATCCGCTTCGGCAATTCGTATCTCTATGTCGACCTTTCCCTCTACGGGTTCCTCGGGTTTATCTTCGTTGCACGCAACTGTGTGCAGGGTATCGGCAAGCCGCAGTTCGTGCTGGGTGCGGGTGCGGCCGAGCTTGTCGCGCGTGTGGCGGTCTGTTTGCTGCTGCCCGCTGCACTCGCGGGCGGCATGGTCAGCGCGCAGGCGCCGCAGGCTGCGGTCTACGGTTTGTGCGTGGCAGACCCCTGCGCCTGGATCGCCGCGGACGCGGTGCTGTGTATCCCGTTTATCAAGAACATCATGCGCGAAAACTACGACTATCTCTACGGCAGCGGCCAGAAACTCATTGAGCGATAAAAAGAACCATAAAGTTGCCCCTCCGTATTTTGAATACGGAGGGGCAATTGTTGTCCATAATGAGACGGAGAAATCTGTTGTTACTCGATGTTCTTCAGACCGTCATATAGATCGTTGAAGGACTTTTCCTGACGGCATCTCCCGTAGGAGAGTTCTTTGTTTTCGCCGAATTCCAGCAAGAAGCATTTGGCAAGCTCTTCCACGGTCTGCTCAAGCGTCGTAAAAAACTGCTCATAGGCAAAGTTGCTTGCCGCCGAGCCTTCTTCAAAGCAATTCACGATCAGCGATTCGGTCACCTGATCGAGCGGATACATTTTGATGTGCATCAGCTCATGGACGAGGATCTCTTCAAAGTTTTCCTCCTGCTTGGGATTCGCAATATTCAGAAGAATGATCGCTTTTCTGTCGGCGCAGTCGATCTTGATGTCGCCGGTTTTCGGCCACGCAGGGTCTTCCACAAATTCAAGGCGAATATCCCACGCGGGCGTGATCCTCAGTTTCCGGATATATTTTTCAAAAAGTGCGGTCAAGGCCTGCTTCTCTGCCATGGTATTCCTCCTGAACGTTCAATTTGTTGCATCAAAGCGTAATGGATCAATCCTCGAACCATGCCACGGCGCGGATGGGCGAGCCGTCGCAGTTTTCAAGCTTGAGCGGAAAGCAGCTAAAGGAAAAGAGACCGCTGCCGCAGAGGTCGAGATCCTTGAGATTTTCGATATTGACGATGTCTTTGTGCGCGAAAAGCTTTTTGTGCCGCGTCAGGTTTTCATCCGCGATGGGGTCAAGACCGATCACGTCGAAGCCGATGCCCTTATAGTCGCCCGCGATGATGTAATCCATCGCCGCGTCGTCAAGGCAGGGATAGTCGCCAAAGTAGGCGTCTGTTCTCCAGCGCTTGTCCCAGCCGAGGTGAAAGAGCAGAAAATCCGCCTTTTCCGCGTCGCTTCCATAGGCGAGGATACGCTCAAGCGTGATGGTCTCGCCCTCTTTTAGGTCGCTGCACTCGATGACGAGCGCCTTGCCGATGAACTGCGAGGCGGGAAAGGCGTCGAGCGTCGTGCGGCCGGCAAAAAGGTGCGCGGGCGGATCCATGTGCGTGCCCGTGTGGGTGTACATGGTGAGCTTGGTTTCCTTGAAGCCGTCCTTTTCGTAGGTGTTCGCGCCGGCGAGAACGGGCGGCTCCGTGCCGGGATAGACGGGCATGGTTTCGCAAATGGTGTGTGTGAGATCGATGACGCGCATGGTAAGACCTTCCTTTCTGTTGAAGTTGAAATCAAAATCAGAACACGAACTGCACCAGCAGCATGTAGCACATCGTGCCGCCCGCGATGGAGAGCAGCATTTGTTTCTTCCACAGGTGCAGGCCGATCGTTACGGCGATGGCAATGAGCTCGGGCAGCCCGTGGGAAAAGTGCAGCACGTCGACATTGCGCAGGCAGTAGACAACGAGCATACCGAAGATCGCTCCCGGCAGTGCCGAGCCGAGGTATTGAATGTATTTTGGCGTCGGCTTTTTCGGACTGAAGACGAGAAACGGCAGAAAGCGCGTGAGCAGCGTACCGAGCGCGCAGAGAACAATGGTGATGGCCTGTTGTAAGATCGTCATTTTGCCGCCTCCCGTGTCTTTGCTTCGATGGGCTTGCGCAGCGCGGTCAGCGCCACGAGAATGCAGATCATTGTCGGAATGAGGAATTTGTCCGCACCGAAGAGGAGCAGACACGCGACGCTCGCCGCAAGACCGATCCACGCGCTGAAATGGTGCGTTTCCTTGAGCCACTGGTCCATGAAGATGACAACAAACATTGCCGTCATCACAAAGTCAAGCCCCTCGGTATTGAAGCGCAACAGTCCGCCGAGAACGCCGCCGAGCGTCGCGCCAAGAAACCAGTAGAGTTCATCGAGCAGCGAGACGAAGAAGTAGAACCAACCGTGATCCACACCCTCGGGGATCTCTGCTGTATAGTTGACACTGAACGTTTCATCGCACATGGCATAGATGAGATAAGGCTTTTTCCAACCTGTGCCCTTATACCTGTCGAGCATCGAAATGCCATAGAACAGATGACGCGCCTGGATCATGACCGCCATCAGAAAGACCTGCACCGGTGCGAACGGTGCGAGCAGCATACTCGTGGTCACAAATTCAAGGCTGCCGCCGAAGATGACGATGCTCATGATCATCGGATACCAGAAGCTGAAGCCCGACGTGCGCATGTAGACCCCATAGGTCATGCCGAGGAAGAGAAAACCTGCTAAAATGGGAATGGTGTGCGGGAATGCCGCTTTCAGCGCCGCGCCCGCGGGGGATTTGCTGCGCATGGGAAGAGAGACCTCCTTGGTGAAAGTGAAACTGCGGCACGCTATTCCGAATCGTCTGTGCTTTCGCTGCCGCTTGTGGTGATGAGCACGCTTGCAAGCAGCGTAAGAGACGAACCGAGAAGAATACGCAGCGTGAGCGTTTCGTGCAGGAAGAGAATGCCGGCAAAGATGCTCGTGATCGGTTCGAATGTGCTGAGAATGGCCGCGCGCTGCGCGCCGATCAAAAATGTTCCCTTCTGGAAGAGCACGACTGCACCGACGCAGAGGGTGAGGGAAAAGAAGATTGCTACGCCCCAACCGCCCACTGTCTGCGGCAGGCGGAACTGATGCGTGATCAGGCAGAGGGGCAGCGTACAGACCGAACTGATGAACGCCATGTAAAAGCTCAGGCGGAAGCCAGAGACCTCACGGTGGCGGAAATGCCCGAGAAGCAGGATATAGACGGCATAGGTCACACCGGAAGATAGCGCCAGCATCACACCGAGAGGGTCGATTGCGCCGCGGGGATCAATGAGCAGTGCAATGCCGAGCGAGCAGAGCAGCGCGCAAAACAGCGCGCGCTTTTTCACCTGTTCACGCAGCAGAAGGCCACCCAACACTACAATGACCGGATAAGCAAAATGAAATACTGCGGCCATGCCGGAGGCAAGATAGCGATAGGAGCTAAAGAGCAAGACAGGAGTGAGAAAACAGCCGAAAAGACCACTCAGCCCGGTTTCGATCAGCGCGCCGCGGCTCAGCCGAAGGCCTCCCTGCCTCCACCCCAACAGTGCGAGAACGGGGAGAGAGAGGGTATTGCGCAAGAATACGAGCATCATTGGCGTCACGTCCTGTGCATAGAGAAAGTTGGCGCTCAGCGGCATGCTGCCGAAGATCACCGCGCCTAAAATTACGCACAGTCCGCCGAGCCACTGCTTTTGGCGTTCCATCGAGTTCTCCCCCTTTACACAAGTAAAGTGAATGCAATTATCATACTCACGCTTTTCCTTCCAGTCAAGTGGGAAAATATCCAAATACCGGCTGCGTTGACAAATCCTGCCGCGGCTGTTATGCTGTATGACACCAAGAGAGAAGGGAAGAGACGGCATGTTCCTTTTTTATGTAAACCCCATTCTGATCGCCGCAGCGGTCATTCCGGCCATTGTCCTGCTGCGCTTTGTCTACAAGGAGGATCGGCTCGATAAGGAGTCACCGGGACTGCTGCTCTCACTTATGGTCTTTGGTATCCTTGCAACGTTTGCCGCCATCGTTACCGAGCAGATCGGTGAGGCGATCCTCGGCATTCTTCTGCCGCGGAACTCAACCGCCTACAACGTACTGCTTTACTTCGTTGTGGTCGCGCTTTCAGAGGAGGGGTTCAAATACCTGCTGCTGAGAAAGCGCACCTGGTGGTCGGGCGAATTCAACTGCCAGTTTGACGGCGTGGTCTATGCCGTGTTTGTTTCGCTTGGCTTTGCCCTGTGGGAGAACATCAGCTATGTGCTGATGTATGGTCTCGGCACAGCGCTGGTACGCGCTATCACGGCCGTGCCGGGACATGCCTGCTTCGGCGTTTTCATGGGTGCATTTTACGGCCTTGCCAAGCGCTACGACAATATCGGCGATGCGGATCGCTGCCTGCGCTGCCGCCGCTTCGCCGTTGTGATACCGGTGCTGCTGCACGGTGCGTATGATTACATTGCGACTTATGAGTACGACGGCTATGCGTGGTTTTTCGTCGCGTTCGTCGCTGTGCTGTTTCTTGCGGCGTACCGCATGATCAAAAAGCTCGCGCGCGATGACCGTTTCATCGACGGCGACGACTATAATTACTACAACGGCCCTGAGATCTGAAAGAGCACCAAAAAAGCGCCCGCTTACCTTTTGGTAAGCGGGCGCTTCTACAGTATTGCTGCCACGCTGCGCTGCCAATGCTCCAAAAGCGGTCAACTGTGCACGATGTAGTCGTATGCGACGAGCGCAAGGCCGTCAAAGGAGTGGATCGTGCCGCACTTTTGAAAGCCATAGGCTTCAAGCAACTGCTGCATCGTGCGGTTGTCCACATGTGTGTCGGCGCGCAGGTAAGAGACTTTTGCGGTGCAGAAGTCAAAGCAGGCTTTGGAAAGCCCGCGTACGCTTCCGTTGGAGGCGAGGCGGTGGACGGTGCCGTAGGGGGTATCCGAGCGCCATGCACCGTTTTCAATCACGCGGTAAGTCTCATCTTCGCCGCAGATGAAGGCAAAGGTTCCGACAACCTCTCCGTTGTCGATAAATACATAGCTGTTGCCGTTGGCAATGTCGTTGTCCAGTGTGTCGCGGCCGGGGTAGTTGTCGTCCCACTGGGAGGCGTTTCCGTTTGCTTTCATGTAGCACTTGGCGGAGGCGAAGATGTCCATGATGGCGTCAATATCGTTTGCTGTGGTTTTGCGAATTTCCATGGAAACTCCTTACGCCTTGTGCTGCTCGAACCAGGTCGTGATCTCGTTCAGGCGGCGGAGGCGGTGCTTGGGCTTGCCGCTGCGCGAAAGCTCATGGTTCTCGCCGCGGAAGAGGACGAGTTTGCTCTCCACGCCGTGCGCAACGAGCGCGGAGTACATCTGATAGCCCTGATCGACAGGGCAGCGATAGTCCTCAAACGAGTGAAGGAAGAGCGTCGGCGTTTTGACCTGATCGGCGTACTTCATGGGGCTGTGCCACCAGAACTTTTCGACGTCCGGCCAGATGGTCGAGCCGCACTGATCCTCAGAAAAGTCCGGGCCAATGTCGGACACGCCGTAAAAGCTCGTCCAGTTCGAGATCGAGCGCTGGCTGGCGCAGGCGCGGAAGCGGTCGGTGTGGCCGATGATCCAGTTGGTCATGAAGCCGCCGTAGGAGCCGCCGGTCTCAAAGAGATTGTCTGCGTCCATCTCGGGATAACGCGCGAGCGCCGTGTCGCAGAAGACCATGAGGTCGTCAAAGTCGACCGTGCCGTACTTGCCGCGAATGTCCATGAACGCGCCGCGCCCGTCGCTGCCGGTGGGGTTGCAAAAGATGACAAAGTAGCCACGGCTTGCCCAGTACTGCATCTCATGGTAGAAAACGGGGCCGTAGACGGTCTTGGGTCCGCCGTGAATGTCGAAGATGACGGGGTACTTTTTGCCCGCTTCGAAGTCCATCGGCTTTAGGATAAAGCCGTGCACCTCGTGGTCGCCGCGCGTGAAGCAAATGGCCTCGGGCCGGGCAACGTACTTGCCGCGCAGCGCCGCGTCGTTGAAGCGCGTGACGCGGCGGCCTTCTTCGTTATAGAGCTCCTGCGGCTTCATGTCCCAGAGCGCGCAGAGCAGCATCTTGCCGTTTTTGCGGTCGAAGCTATCGATCGAGCCGTCGCGCACGAGGACGGGGGAGACGGTGCCGTCTTCGAGCTTGTAGAGCCCCGCGCCGTCGAAGCGCGTCGAGATGAAGTACAGCACGTCGCCGTCCATCTTGAACGCTTGACCGCCGCCGTGGCGGACGTCGCAGCCGACGGA
>DPGF01000012.1:53397-53521 GCA_003522105.1 Oscillibacter sp. | reverse complement strand
GTCAAGATCCATGTCGAGCCCAATGAGTCCGGCAAGGGTTACGAGTTTGTCAACGCCCTCGTCGGCGGTGCGATCCCCAAGGAATACGTTCCCGCGATCGACGCCGGTATTCAGGGCGCCATGC
>DPGF01000012.1:52355-53074 GCA_003522105.1 Oscillibacter sp. | reverse complement strand
CAGAAGGCCGGCCCGACGCTGCTCGAGCCGATCATGAAGGTCTGCGTCATCGTCCCCGACGAGTACATGGGCGACGTGATCGGCGACCTCAACTCCCGCCGTGGTCAGATCCAGGGCTTCGAGGCCCGCAGCGGCGCGCAGCAGATCGACGCTTTCGTTCCTTTGGCTGAGATGTTCGGCTACGCGACCGACCTCCGCTCCTGCACGCAGGGCCGTGGTCAGTACACGATGGAGCCCGCGCATTATATCGAGATCCCGAAGAACATTCAGGAGAAGATCATCAACCAGCGCACGAACCGCGCCTGATAAAAAGGTATTGCAAAATACCGCGTTTTACGGTAAAATACCGGTGTATGTAAATGACACCGGCAAACAACGAAATTTTTTCATAGGAGGATCACTCTAATGGCTAAGCAGAAATTCGAGCGTACCAAGCCCCACGTAAACATTGGTACCATCGGTCATATCGACCATGGTAAGACCACCCTGACCGCCGCGATCACCAAGTTCCTCGCCATGCAGGGCGGTGCTGACTACACCGATTACAGCTCCATCGATAAGGCTCCGGAAGAGCGCGAGCGTGGTATCACCATCAACACCGCTCACGTTGAGTACCAGACCTTCGACCGCGTTGGCCACAACTACAAGACCGGCGAGGACAACGCCCAGATTCAGGGCCGTCACTATGCCCACGTCGACTGCCCGGGCCACGCCGACTA
>DPGF01000012.1:18680-52091 GCA_003522105.1 Oscillibacter sp. | reverse complement strand
CAGACTCGTGAGCACCTGCTGCTCGCCCGTCAGGTCAACGTGCCTTCCGTTCTCGTTTTCCTGAACAAGTGCGACCAGGTCGACGATGAAGAGCTGCTCGAGCTCGTCGAGATGGAAGTCCGCGAGATGCTCGACTTCTACAGCTTCCCCGGCGATGAGACCCCGATCATCCGCGGCAGCGCTCTGAACGCCCTGATCTCCGAGTCCAAGGACATCGAAGCTCCCGAGTACAAGTGCATGCACGAGCTCATGGACGCTGTTGATACCTGGATCCCCACGCCCGACCGTAAGGCCGACCAGCCGTTCCTGATGCCCGTTGAGGACGTCTTCACGATCTCCGGTCGTGGTACCGTCGCTACCGGCCGTGTTGAGCGTGGCCAGCTGAAGCTCGGCGAGGAAGTCGAGATCATCGGTCTGACCGACGAGCGCCGCAAGACCGTCGTCACCGGTATCGAAATGTTCCACAAGCTGCTCGACTACGCCGAGGCTGGTGATAACATTGGTACCCTGCTCCGTGGTGTTGCCAAGAACGAGATCGAGCGCGGCCAGGTTCTGTCCAAGCCCGGTTCCATTCACCCCCTCACCAAGTTCGTTGGTCAGGTTTACGTCCTGAACAAGGACGAGGGCGGCCGTCACACCCCGTTCTTCAACAACTATCGTCCTCAGTTCTACTTCCGTACCACCGACGTTACTGGCGTCATCACTCTGCCCGAGGGCACCGAGATGTGCATGCCCGGCGATAACGTCGACATGAAGGTCGAGCTGATCACCCCGATCGCTATCGAGAAGGGTCTCCGCTTCGCTATCCGCGAGGGCGGCCGTACCGTCGGTTCCGGTGTTGTCATCGAGACTTAGGTCTAATTGATCCATCGAGGGTCACCCAAAGACTGAATAAAGAGCAGCAGGTCGTAAGACCTGCTGCTCTTTTTGCTTGCTGCGATCAGAAAACCGGTGCAGCCAAAAGTGGCTGCACCGGTTTTTCCTTATTCGAATCTTGCCCAGACCCAGCGGTCGAAATCATCTGCGCGGAAAGAACATAGTCTTGCTGCGTAGTCGGTGCTGATGGCTGTGAAGCGCCGCAGCCCGTTTTCTGCTTGTACCAACGGATCGATGCTGCGCTTTTTTGCAGCGATCCTGACGGCATAAACGTCCTCAGGCGGATTTGGGCCGCTTTGCGTGCCGACAATGCAGCGGTATTCCTGCCAATGCGCGGCAATGACCGGGTCCGAGAGAAGCAGGCTGATGACATGCGGCTCGTCAAGGTAGAGGTCATCCACCGTCAATACGCCGCGTTGCTGTGCCTTACGCAAAATGTCGGCCAGCGCCTGCATGCTGAAGCGGTCGTCGTCGGAGACGAACCACTCCGACTGCCGCAAGGCAAGGCGGGTGAAGGCGTCGGCCTGCGCGGCGTGGGCAAAGCAGAGTTCATCTTCGCCGTCTTCATTTTTGCCGATGAAAAGATCGTCGAAGATGTGTTTCAGTTTTTCTTTCGGGCAGTGAAAGACGAGGTGGGCGTTGCCAAGCGTGTATTCAAGCCGGTCGGCGGAGAGACGGGGCGAATCGTTGTCGGCGATGGGGTAGCGGTGGTAGTCGTCCACGTCGTCGATCGTCAGGCCGCTTTTGTCGAGCAGCGCCATCAGCTCCGGCGACGAGGCGATCATCGCGCGTGTGCGGCTTTCGGTCGATTCCTGCCGGAGATGGTCGCCGTTCAGAAAGTCGACCACATGAGCGAACGCGGGCGTCGCGATGTCGTGCAGCATTGCCGCAACAGCTTGCTTTAAGTCGCGCGTGAAGTGCCAGACGATGGCGGCAGTGCCGAGGGAATGTGTGTAGCGCGAATACGGCGCAACGGCGTCGCGGTAGATGGGATAGGCCGTGTATTCGCAGCCGCAGTGCATGCCGACGTGCTTCAGCCGCTGCATCGCGGGCGCTTCCGCCATGGGGAGCAGCTGCTGCGGCAGTTCGGAATAGATCTCCAAGTACATAAAAATGCTCTCTTTCAAGAAAAAAGCGCCTTGCCTTGCGGCAGGGCGCTTTTGGTGGGTTGTTCAGCCGATCTGGCGGGTCTCGACGACTTCTTCACACTCGACGCTTTCAATCTGTGCGCCGATGCTGCGGAGCTTTTCGATGATGTCCTCATAGCCGCGCTCAATATAGTGGACATTTGAAACTTCACTCGTGCCTTCGGCGGCCAGAGCGGCGATGACCATTGCAGCGCCGGCACGCAGATCATAGGCCTGCACGCTGGCGGCATTCAAATGATCAACACCCTCGACAACAGCGCTGCGGCCTTCAACGCGGATCTGCGCGCCCATGCGCGTCAACTCGCCGACATAGCGGTAGCGATTGTCCCACACGCCCTCGGTGACCATGCTCGTCCCCTCGGCAAGGCAGAGCGCCACAGTGATCTGTGGCTGCATATCGGTCGGAAAGCCGGGGTAGGGAAGCGTCTTGACGTTGGCACGATGGAGCTTGCCCGAGCGGCGTACGAGCAGCGTGTCGTCCTGCTCTTCGACCTGCACACCCATCTCCTGAAGCTTGGCAGTGATGCAGTCCATGTGCTTGGGGATAATGCCGCGCACGAGAACCTGACCGCCGCAGGCGGCGACGGCCGCCATGTAGGTGCCGGCTTCGATCTGGTCGGGAATGATGGCGTAGCTGCCGCCGTGCAGCTTGTCCACGCCGAAGATACGAATGGTGTCGGTACCGGCACCCTTGACGTCGGCACCCATGGAGTTTAAGAAGTTGGCAAGGTCAACGATGTGCGGTTCCTTGGCGGCATTTTCAATGACGGTGGTGCCCTCGGCGAGCACGGCGGCCATCATAATGTTCATCGTTGCACCGACGGAGACCACGTCGAGATAGATGTTCGCGCCCTTCATGCGCCCGCCTTCGGCCTTGGCGCAGATAAAGTCGCCCTCGCGTACCTCAGCGCCCATGGCAACAAAACCCTTGACGTGCTGGTCAATCGGGCGAACACCGCCAAAGTTGCAGCCGCCGGGCATGGAGACCTCCGCCTCGCCGAAGCGGCCGAGCAGCGCGCCAATGAGATAGTAGGAGGCGCGGATCTTGTGGGCAAGCTCTTGCGAGACCTGCGTGGTGGAAATGTGGCGGCAGTCGATCTCGACGCTGCTGCGGTTGAGAAAACGGACATTCGCGCCGAGCTGCTCCAGAATCTTGAGCAGCGCGGTCACGTCGGAGATCTGGGGAATATTTTCAATGCGGCAGACGCCGTCGACCAGAAGAGCGGCGGGAATGATGGCGACCGCGGCATTTTTTGCGCCGCTGATGCGCACTTCACCAAAGAGCGGGTGACCGCCCTGAACGATGTATTTCGTCATAAAAACTCCTTAGCAAGAGAGGGTGAGACTTCTATTTATAACTTGGAAAAACAGCAGGAAAAGAACCGTCTGTTTATGGTATTCACATAATACATCTACAGTATACCAAAAAAAACAGAAAAAGCAATGCTGCGCGGTAAGAAATTGGAAATGCGGGAAAAAAGATTTTATTCTTTCGTGATCTCGCCGGTTTTGCAGTTTACATAATAGCGATTGACGTCCGTGGAGATACGCCATACGCTTTGCAGCCGCAGCGGAGAAGCGGCGGACGACTGGAGCAGGTATCCCGTGTCGAGCGCGCAGATCTCTGTACACACAACGCCGGAGGTGCTACAATAATCAAGAAAGCGCACGAGCGCATCGACCGCGTCGATGCCGTCAATGCGGCGGCCTTCGGTAAGCTCCGGCAGAAACGTGCCGGAAACGCCGGTAAGCGCGCCGTCGGAAAAAGTGAGCGTCAGCGCGGCGTTGAAAATAAGCAGGCCGTCTGTGCTGCGTACCCCTGTGATGCTGCCGCTGCCATCGGAGAGCTGAGAGGGCAGTTGGGCGTAGCCAAAGGATTTGAAGAGCTGGTGGGCAAAGATTCCCGGATCTTCAACGGGGCGGGAGAGCAGCGCGTCAACTGTGCCACCAGAACGAATGGAACAGGATCCCAATTCGCCCGTAAAGCGGCTCACGCCGCCGGAGTCGCTGCGCTCGGCACTGCCGAGCAGGGCGGAGGCAAAGTCGGCTTCGCGCGCAGGGTCACGCTCAAAGGAAAGGAAAAGGGGCGAACTTACCTCCGGCAGCAGCGCGCGATCAAAGGTAACACCGCTGCGCTCGAAAAGCTCGCAGAGCTGCTCGATGCGGCGCTCGTTCGCACCGCGCTCCTCTGCGCGGCGGCTGAGCAGCAGAACGAGGAGAAACACATTGACAAGCAGCAGAATGACGATGACGATGTTTTTGAGCCGCGAGGTTCTCATGTTCGGGCGTCCTTTCTCAGAGAGTCAGTCGGCAAACCAGCCGACGCCGACCGTGTCTGTGCCGCGCTCATCGTAGCAGACACGCAGCTCGGCGTTGAGGTATTTGTTAACTGCAATGGCCGCGGCCTGCCGAATGGGCAGCAGCAGCGCGGGAGAATCAGTGATGGTATAGCTGCGGCAGTGGAGGGAAAACTCCGTGATGGTCTGTCCTTCGATCGTGACGCTGGCGGCATGGGTACCGTCAGAGAAGCGCAGCGGTGTGCCGTTTACGGCATAGTCAAAGGTGACGGTACAGCTTTTGCTGCCGCCTTCGTAGCCGCTCAAATACAGCTCTGCATCGCCGATGGTGTCGCGCAGCAGCGTAAAGACCAGGCGCTGTGCGCCTGCGATGGCTTCAAGCGGGGTAGGTTTTCCGGCTGAAGCGGCGGCAACATAGTAGATCGAGCCGGTTTCGGCACTGTCCGCACCCTGATAGGTGACAGTGCCGTCGGGCTGAATGCGCAGCGTGCCATAGACCTCCTTGATGACGGTGTTGCCGGAGGAATCGGTGTAACCGCTTTCCGTATGAGGGTTGAATTCGGCAAGGCGCAGAAACGCTGCCTGATCGGTGAGTGCATTGCTTGCGGAGAGCACGTAGCGCTGCGGCGGATCGCTGAAGATGAGCGTGTAGGGCGAGAGTTTGGCAAAATCACCGGAGAGAGAGAAAGCAAAATCGGTTCCGTTGCCGTCGAGCGCAGCGAGCGCTTCGCGCAGCGCGGAGCTGCTCACGCTTGTTTTGCTGAAGAAAAAGCCCTGATCCGTATCCTGCAAATAGAGCGTTGTACCGCTTTCTGCAGGGCAGAGCAGCAGACGGGTGACGTGCATGAGTGACGACTCCGGCGCGTCGGTGACACCGAGGATCTTGCTGAGAACATTGAGCGGCGTCGGTGTTTCCAGGTCGAGATAGATGCTGCTGGCATGCAGCGCGGCGAGGAGCTTCTCCCCGCTGCACGCCTCATAGACGCCGGCGGAATCGAGCGCCTCGCTGAAAAACGCACCGGCAAGCTCAAAATCAGCGTCAAGCGTTGTGATGGCGCTGAGTCCGTAGCGGGCGTATTCGTTCGTAAACGCTACGCGTACAGGGAGGGCAAGCTCTGTCAGATCGGTGGCGACGCTGGTTTCCGCCGATGTGTCGCCCGCGAGCCAGTCCTGTGCAAGCTCATAGGGCGTCTTTCCTGCAAGGTCGCCGACAAGCGGCGTCTGGACGAGAAGGAACACGGCGGAAACGGTCAAGACGGCAATTGCGGCATTTTGCAGGTGGCGCACCGAATTGGCGTTCTTATTCATGGCTTTCCTCCCCGCCGATGGGCTGCGTGATGGGAAGCTCCAGTCTTACCGTCGTGCCGGGACCGGGGCGGTCGACGAGCGTGAGCGTGCCATGGTGGCGCTGCACGATCTCCGTTGCGATGGAAAGGCCGAGACCCGTGCCGCCGGATTCGCGCGAGCGCGCCTTGTCGACGCGGTAGAAACGCTCGAAAATGCGGGAGCGGTCGGCCTCGGGAATGCCGATGCCGTCGTCCGCGACTTCCATCCAGACGGTTTCACCCTCGCTGCCGGCGGTGACGCGGATATGGCCGCCGTCGGGCGTGTACTTCACGGCATTGCTGAGGACATTGAGCATGACCTGCTCGATGCGGCCGCGGTCGCCCATGATGAGCGGCAGAGTTTCACTGTAATCGTGCGTGAGCGCGTGCTTGTGGCGGCGCGCTTCCAGTTCGGTCGAGCGGAGAACGGCATCGATGGCGGCGGAGAAGGGGAAACGCGCCATGTTCATCTCGCTGCGTCCGGAGTCAAGGCGCGAGAGCGTCAGAAGATCCTGCACGATGTGGGTCATGCGGTCCGTTTCGCTGATGACAACGTCGAGAAAGTCATTCTCTGTCTCGCGGCTGAGATCATCGCCCGCCTCCCGAATGGTCTCGGCATAAGAGCGGACATTGGTGAGGGGGGTTCGCAGCTCGTGGGAAACGTTGGCGACGAACTCCTTGCGGCGCTCCTCGGTTTTGCGCTGCTCGGTCACGTCATGCAGCACGATCAGAACGCCGCCGCTTTCCTCGTCGGAAAATGGCGCAAAGTAAAGCTCCACGCTGCGCTCGCCGACGGAAAGTTCCCCTTCCACATAGTCGCTGCGCTGCATGGTGATGACATGGGAAAACGGGCAGATGGACTCGAAGAGCTCGCTGTAAACGCATTCGTCCGCCGTGCGGTTCAAAAGCTCGCAGGCGGCGGGATTGCAGTGAATGAGGCGGCCGCTGCCGTCATAGGCGACCACGCCGTCGCTCATGTGGAGAAAAAGGGTATCAAGCTTGTTGCGTTCGTTTTCCACGGCCTCCAGTGTAGAGTGCAGCACGGACGCCATGTCGTTGAACGTGGTAGTCAGAACGCCGATTTCGTCCGTCGATTCGACGGAAAGCGTTTCATTGAAGTCACCGGTCGCAATGCGTTCGGCGCCCTCGGTCAGCTTTTCGATGGGGTCGATCATGGTTTTGGCGAGCAGGAATGACAAAAGCACAGATACGAGAAGGCCAACGAGCAGTGCTTGCAGGATAATGAACAGCAGCTCAGAGTTCAGCGACGAGACGGTGGTGCGGCTGTCGCGGATATAAATGATGAAGCTGTTGTCGCCGCCGGAGATGGGAATGGCGACGTCCATATAGCTTGCGGCAAGGTCACTGTGGTCGCCGACCTCTCCGTTGCGCGCGGTGAGGATATTTTCCGTCTGCTCCAAAAGCTCGCCATCGTCGTTGCTTGAGGAGAGCACTTCGCCGCTGCGGCCATCGAGAATGTAGTAGTTGCGGTTGCGCGAGTCGATGCTCAGCGTGCCGGAGTAGGCCTCAAGCATGGCTTGCAGGCGCACAGCGCCGTCCTCCTGCGCGGCCTCTTCGCGCAAAGAGCTGACAAACGCGGCATTGGATTCGCCGAACACCTCGCTCATCTGCGCATAAAAATCATCAATGTAGAAATTCGTGACGCTGGTCATCAAAAATGCGCCCACCACCGCCATCAGCGAGGTGACGAGCAGCAGCATGATCATCACGAGTTTCATGTGCAGGCTGCGGAACATAGCAGGAAACTCCTTTCCCCGAAGAGTGCGCGCAATTTACGCTTGCGCGGAGAAGTAATAGCCCACGCCGCGGCGCGTGAGAATGTAAACGGGCGAAGCGGGGTTATCCTCGATCTTTTCCCGCAGGCGGCGGACGGTGACGTCCACCGTGCGCGCATCGTCGCCGACGTAGCCGTAGTTCCAGACCTGTTCCATGAGGTCGACACGCGAGAAAACCTTGCCGGGGTGGCTTGCGAGGAATGTCAAAAGCTCGTACTCGCGCTGCGTGAGGTCGATAGGGACACCGTTTTTGCGCACCTGAAAGCTGTCGGTGTTGATGGTAATGCCGCCGCCGGCGCTCATGGCACTGTCCTCCGCGGCGGGCGCGGAGAGCATCGCCGTGCGGCGAATGTTTGCCTTGACGCGCGCGAGCAGCTCACGCATGGAAAAAGGCTTGGTGATATAGTCGTCTGCGCCGATCTCAAGGCCGAGGATCTTGTCCTCTTCCTCTTCGCGCGCGGTCAGAATGATGACGGGGACGTTATCCCCCTCTTCGCGCAGGGCGCGGCAGACATCAAAGCCCATCATCTTGGGCATCATCACATCGAGCAGAATGAGGTCGGGCTTTTTTTCGCGCGCCATGGCGAGACCTGCCTCGCCGTCGTAAGCCTCCAGCGTATCATATCCCGTGCGCTGGAGGTTGAAACGGATAATATCCACAATGTTCTTTTCATCCTCCACGATAAGGACGGTCTTTTTCTGTTCCATCAGTCTTCATTCTCCTCTTTCTCTTTTTGTGCTGTGCGCAGGGCGTGTACCTTCAGAATGCCGCAGACGGTCTTTGCGTCCTCAATGTCGCCGCGCATGACGCGCGCGAGCATTTTATCAAACGGCGTGCGGCAAAGCTCTAAAAACTCGTCCTCGTCCGGATGCTGCGCGCCGAAGGCGAGCCCCTCGGCAAGATATAGGTGCAGCACCTCGCTGTAGCAGCCGGGGGAGACAAGGAGCTTGCCAAGGTCGATCATTCGGGCGGGCGTCGCACCGGTCTCTTCTTTCAATTCGCGCAGCGCGGCTTCGCGGGGATCTTCGCCGCGCTCGAGCTTCCCAGCAGGGATCTCCTCAAGCACACGGGAAAAAACATAGCGGTACTGCTTCACGGTGAGTATATTGTCGTTTTCGTCGAGGGCGACGATCGCGACGCCGCCGGGGTGATCGGCGACCTCGCGCACGCTTTTTCTGCCGTTCGGCAGGAGCACGTCGTCGCGGTAAATATGTAAGATCTTTCCCTCGTAGATCGTTTCGCGGGAAAGCCGATGTTCGGTCAGATCCATGGTATAGCTGCCTCCTCAGTGCGGCAGGACGCCGCCAGAGCATGATATAGATACTAAAATTATAGCACGGCGGCGGGAGGAATTCTACTATAAAATAAAGTAAGCGGGCAGAATGGAGGTGGGCGGGACGATTTTTCGTTTGTTACGTTTTTGTGACAGCCCTTGTGCTGGGCAAAAAAGTATGCTAAACTACTATCCGAACGCAAAGGAGGCGATGTGCCGTGGCGGAGAAAAAGGGAATCAAGGTCGTGGCACAGAACCGCAAAGCGTTCCACGATTATTTTGTCGAAGAGCGCTATGAGGCGGGCATCGAGCTCAAGGGCACGGAGGTCAAGTCCATCCGCGCCGGAACGCTGAATTTGAAGGACAGCTATGTCATCATCAAAAACGGCGAGGCAAATGTCCTCTCGATGCACATTTCCCCCTACGATAAGGGCAATATCTTCAACCACGACCCGGATCGGCCGAAAAAACTCCTGCTGCACAAGCGCGAGATCAATAAGCTTTACGCGCTCGTCAAGCAGGACGGCTACGCGCTCGTCCCGCTGAGCGTCTACTTCAAGGACGCGCGCGTGAAGATCGAGGTCGGCGTGTGCAAGGGCAAGAAAAACTACGACAAGCGCGAGGACGCCGCAAGACGCGACGCAAAGCGCGAGATGGACCGCGCGATGAAGGCGCGGAGATAAGGAGAAGAAAGATGGCAAATCCTATTGTGACCATTGAAATGGAAAGCGGCGCGGTGATGAGTGGTGAGCTCTATCCCGAGCTTGCGCCCAACACCGTCAACAACTTCATCGCGCTGGCAAATTCCGGCTTTTACGATGGTGTGGTGTTTCACCGCGTTATCCCCGGTTTTATGATCCAGGGCGGCGACCCGGACGGCAACGGCACGGGCGGCCCCGGTTACGAGATCAAGGGCGAATTTTCCGCCAACGGCTTCAAGAACGATCTCAAGCACACGCTGGGCGTTCTCTCCATGGCACGCACGATGATCCCCGACAGCGCGGGCAGCCAGTTCTTCATCATGGTGGCCGACGCGCCGCACCTCGACGGTCAGTATGCCGCCTTCGGCAAGATCACCGAGAACGCGCAGGCCGCGGTGGACATTTCGCGCGTGAACCGCAACATGTTCAACGACATGCCGAAAAAGCCGCAGGTCATCAAGTCCATCCGCGTGGATACGCAGGGCGTTGACTATCCTGCACCGGAGAAGATGTAATTTCATTTCCTTTTGCTTTCGCATACCTGACGGGTTTTCCGTATTCGCGGCGCATTTGTCGTGCGCCGCTCACATGGGGGCGTACCGGTTTCGACGGGGGTGTGGAGGCAGGATAAGCGGGCAGAGGCGCCTGACCTCTATAAAACGGGTAACTTATAAATTAAAGAACAACAACGAAGTTGCTCTCGCTGCCTAAGTAGGCGGCCGTCTGAACCGGAGAGGCCACGGGCCGGGGAAGGCGTCGTAAACGTGGCGTCCGTGAGGCGGGAAAGAGTTGACCTGCCCACGCATCATGACTCTACTGAAGCGTAAGGTCTGTCAGGTGTCCTTGCGCGGAGGGAATGCTTAAATCCTGACTGCGCCCGGAGAAAGTCCTGTTAAAGTGCTTTCGGACGCGGGTTCGACTCCCGCCGCCTCCACCATAAGTCCCGCCGTGATTTTAGTCAAATTGCGGTGGGCTTTTTTGCGTTGACACATTGATGTTTGAATTGGACAGGGAAGTGTATTGTATGAAAAAAGTTCTATCGGTATCAATAAAGACGATCATCTTTTTTGTGGGTTGGGCCATATGCGTATCAGTTATCCCGATACCGGATACCGCAAGTGCGGTGATCTGGAGATTTTGGGCAGAACTGATCCCGCTTTTGTCCGTTATTGCGATCACATTTATTTTCTGGCTGGCAGATCAGAAAAAGATACGATTGCATCTGACCGGAAAGCCTGTTTATAACGTCATATTGGGCGGTGTAACAGGGGCGATTTGGCTGGGGGCATCTGTTGGCATCTTGTCAATTATCGGAGTTGTACAGATAGAGGGCAAAAATCAAATTGATATGCTGTGGTTGTGGCTGATTTCGGCTCTTCTCAATACCGTTATGCAGGAAATGCTGGTTCGCGGCTATTTATACCAGATGATAAAAAGTAACGGCAGCATCGCCGCCGCGATTATCGTATCTACGGGCTTATTTACATTTGCGCACGGCGGCGCGTTTGAGGCAGGGATCCTTCCTGTGCTCAATGTCATCACAATGAGCCTTTTTATGACGGCGGTTTTGGAATACACGGGTTCCTTGATCGCGCCGATCGTGATCCATTTTTTGTGGAACGGTGTGGGCGCGATCATTCTGGGAGGAGTCTCTCTGGCGGAAGATCATCCTCACTTGTTTGATATGACGATTCACGGCAATCCGATCCTGTCCGGCGGCAGCTGTAAAATCGAAGGTAGCATCATTGTGCTTCTTGTGAATCTGGCGTTCTTGATTGGGTTTGTGGCCGCAAAAAAGAGAAGAGAGCGGAATACATAACTTCCGATTTGCTGCAATGAACTGTTCCTTGCTAAAAGTATGATTCGAGACGATGAGATGGGGGAATAACAGCTTCCGCCTTGCTGCAGCGTTTCAGCAGAGAGCAGCGAAAGAAAAACGCTGTCCCTGTTAGATTCAGCAGTTGTTGTTCAAGACTTAAAAAGTCCGCAATCGATCAGATTGCGGACTTTTTTGATGCCCTGATGCTGCTGTGATCCTGGAATAATGTCATGCCTGCTTCATGCTGAGACTGATGCGCTTTTTCTTCTCATCTACCTCGAGCACCACGACCTTCACAACATCACCCACGGAGACGACCTCGGAGGGGTGCTTGATGAACTTGTCCGCCACCTGCGAGATGTGAACGAGACCGTCCTGGTGTACGCCGATGTCCACAAACACGCCGAAGTCGATGACATTGCGCACCGTGCCGGTGAGTACCATGCCGGGTGTCAGATCCTTCATTTCCAGCACATCGGTGCGCAAAATGGGTTTGGGCAGCTCGTCGCGCACGTCGCGGCCGGGCTTTAAAAGCTCACTCACGATGTCGCGCAGCGTGGGTACGCCCACGCCGATCTCTGCCGCCGCCTTTCCCTCGCCATAGGACTTGATGCGCTCCGGCAGATCGGAAATGCGGCCATCCTTCACATCTGCGAGCGTGTGACCTGAGAGCGCAAGCAGCGCTTTTGCGGCCTCGTAGCTCTCGGGGTGGACGGCGGTATTGTCGAGAACGCTTTTGCTCTCCGGTACGCGCAAAAAGCCCGCGCACTGCTGAAAGGCCTTGGGGCCGAGTTTCGGCACTTTTTTGATCTGAGCGCGAGAGGTGAACGCACCGTTTTCCTCGCGATAGACGACAACATTTTTCGCTGTGGTCGCGTTCAGACCGGAAACGCGCTGCAAAAGCGACGGCGAGGCGGTGTTGATGTCCACGCCGACGGCGTTGACGCAGTTCTCCACCACGCCGCAGAGCGCATCGTCGAGCTGCTTTTGCGGCATGTCGTGCTGGTACTGCCCCACGCCGATGGCCTTGGGGTCGATCTTTACAAGCTCGGCGAGCGGGTCCTGCAAGCGCCGCGCGATCGACACCGCCGAGCGGAGGTTCACGTCGTACTGCGGGAACTCCTCGGCGGCGAGCTTGCTTGCCGAGTAAACCGACGCACCTGCCTCGGAAACGATCATGTAGCTCACATGCGCGCCGGACGCGCTTGCCTGACGGATCAGCTCCACGGCCATCTGCTCTGTTTCGCGGCTGGCAGTGCCGTTGCCGATGGCGATATGCTCCACGCCATGCTTTCTGATGAGCTTGAGTAGTGCGGCGATGGCCTCACCTTTTTGCCGCTCGCCGTAGGTGGGGTAGACCACGGCGGTATCGAGCACCTTACCCGTGCCGTCCACGACCGCGACCTTGCAGCCCATGCGGTAGCCGGGATCAAGCCCCATCGTCACCTTGCCCTTGACCGGCGGCTGCATCAAAAGGGGCTTCAGATTCAGCGCAAACTGACCGATAGCGCCCTCGTCTGCCTGTTCTGTGAGCGAAGCGCGCATCTCGCGCTCGAGCGAGGGGTAGATGAGACGGTCGTAGGCGTCCTCGGCGGCGGCTTTGACGAAATCCATGGCGGCAGAGCCGGGCTTCACCACGGCGCGGCGCAGCAGAGGCAGCGCCTGCTCGCGGTCGAGCAAGACGGTCGCGCTGAGCATTTTCTCCTTTTCGCCGCGGTTGATGGCAAGGATCTGGTGGCCCTGCAAGCGGGAGAGCGGCTGCTCAAAATCGTAGTACAGGCGGTAGACACTGTCCTCCTCCGTCGCGGCGAGCGAGCGCAGCGTCCCGCGCTTTTCCAGCATCTCGCGCAGCGAGCCGCGAATGGCGGCATTGTCGCTGATCCACTCGGCAATGATGTCGTTTGCACCCTGTAAGGCGTCGGCGAGCGTTTCCACGCCCTTTTCCGGGTCGATAAAGCCACGCGCGGCGTCCTCGGGACGGGGACAGCCGCGCTCCTGCGCGAAGAGCAGCGATGCAAGCGGCTCAAGCCCTTTCTCCCGCGCGGCGGTCGCGCGGGTGCGGCGCTTTTGCTTATAGGGGCGGTAGAGGTCTTCTACCTCGGCGAGCGTTTTGGCATTGTCGATGGCGGCGGCGAGCTCGTCTGTGAGCTTGCCCTGCTCGCTGATGGATTTTTTTACCGTCTCGCGGCGCTCTGCAAGACCGCGCAGATATTGAAGCCGCTCCTCGAGCGTGCGCAGCGAGGTGTCGTCCATCGCACCGTGCAGCTCCTTGCGGTAGCGAGCGATAAAGGGAATGGTATTGCCCTCGTCCAGAAGCTGCACAACGTTTTTCACGTGCTGCGGATTTTTGTCAAGCTCCTGCGCAAGCGTTTGAATGATGTCCATAGAAGGTTCCTTTCGATGGCCGGACGCAGCGTGCTGCGTCCGGCGGGATCTGTGAGAATATCTGACGTCTGCCCGTAGATGGGCGAACGAACTTATCTATTATACCGCATCGGAGCGTGCTGTGCAAAGCACTTTCCGCGGCGGGGGGATAATTTTCACGGCAATGAGAACTCGTGCTGCTCACGGTGAAAACGGTTCTCGATGGACCGGAAAGGGACTCCTCTTGCCATTTTTCGCGGCTCGGGCACAATAGGAACGGATTTGCGTAATGCTTTCTGTGAAATGTGAAGAGGGAGAAAAGAATCATGTCAAAAATCATCAATGAAGCAAAGATCAAAAACCCGCTTGTGGTCAAAATCCGAGAGCTTTTGGAGCACCCCACCTTCTGGCTCTACCTTTTGACGGACGAGGCGGAGAAGAGAGGGCTCGATCCAACTGATTTCGCCTCGGCCGCGATCTCGCGCTGCGGCATTTCTCAGGGTACGGATCTTGTGAAAAAGGGCGGCACCAAGAGCCGCAAGGGGCTGAAAAAGACGCTTTTCACCAAGGCCGCGCGCTGGGTCTTTGAGATGGACGTGGTGGAGAGCACGGACAATACCCTGTATCTCGACTTCCACTAAGCTCCACTTGGCGGTCGATTTCTACAAGAATTTGCTTGAGCATTACCGCTGAGCGGTCTCCTGCTTTTCGGAATGTGTGAAGAATTTCAAATAGCAAACCCTATAAGGCGAAGCAGCGTTTTCTGCTTCGCCTTTTTCCTGCAAAAGAGGTGAAAAGGGTGCGGGGCGTGCGCTAAAGCATTAGAATCTGCACGTAATCTTGCAAATTCGGCTTTTTTAATCCGAATTCGACGATATTCTTAAAAATAAACGGTGAAAAATTGACGGAAATGATTGCAGGAATGCGACGGCGGGAATATAATGCATCTTAACTACGTTCGGAGGCGGCTGACCGCCTCCGGTAAGGAGCAGTATGAATTACAAAGAAGCAAGAGTATATTTGGACGAAGTTTCCAAATACGGAAGTGTGCTTGGCTTGGAGAGCATGAGAGAACTGCTGCGTCGTCTGGGCGATCCTCAGAACGAGTTAAAGTTCATTCACATTTCCGGTACCAACGGAAAAGGATCGGTTTTGGCCTATCTTTCCACGATCCTGTCCGGCGCGGGCTACCGTACCGGACGCTACATCTCTCCCACGCTGTTTTCCTACCGGGAGCGCATTCAGGTGGACGGGGAGTACATCGAAAAAGAGTCGCTCGCCTGCCACGTGACGGCCATTGCTGCCGCTGCCGAGGACATGCAGAAAGCGGGCCTTCCCAGCCCCACCGTCTTTGAGATAGAGACCGCCCTGGCGTTTCTCTATTTTAAGGAAAAGCGCTGCGACATCGTGACGCTGGAAGTGGGCTGCGGCGGCCTTCTGGACGCCACCAACGTCATCACCACCACGCTGATGGAGGTTATTGCCTCCATCAGCATGGATCACACAGACCTTCTGGGCGATACGCTCGCCAAGATCGCCGCGCAGAAGGCCGGCATCATCAAGCCGGATACCATGGTGGTTTCCGCGCAGCAGAAGAGCGAGGCTGCACAGGTCATCGAGGATACTTGCAAAGAGCAGCACTGCACCCTGCAAATGGTGGACGAGAGCAAGATCAGCAATGTGCACTACGGCGCGGAGGGACAGACCTTTTCCTATAAAGAGTGGGAGAATGTCGCCATTTCACTTGCGGGAAGCTATCAGATCAAAAACGCCGCCCTTGCGCTCGAGGGCGTGGAGGCACTGCGAAAGCTTGGCTACGCGCTCTCCGACCAGCAGGTGCGCGAGGGGCTGCTGCACACTGCCTGGCGCGGCCGCTTCACCACGCTGCGCCGCGATCCCACGGTCATCATCGACGGGGCGCACAATCCCGCCGCGGCTCTGGAGCTGAAAGAGTCTCTGGAACGGTATTTCCCCGGAAAGACGCTCTATTTCGTCATGGGAATGTTCAAAGACAAGGACTATGCGCAGGTTATCGACCTGACCGCGCCCCTTGCAAGGCACATCATCACCGTGGAGACCCCCGGCAATCCCCGTGCCATGCCCGCCCGCGAGCTGGCAGAGGCAGTGGGAAAAGTGAACCCGAGTGTTGAGTGGGCCGACAGTGTGGCCCATGGCGTCGAAAAGGCGCTTGCAATGGCCGGAAAAGAAGATGCAGTGATCGTCTTCGGCTCCTTGTCCTTCCTGGGCGAGGCCGCGGATGCAGTGAATGAAAAGTGAGGCGCAGAGCATGGATTCGGAAAAGATCAAAGAAGGTGTTCGCCTGATCCTCAGCGGGATCGGCGAGGATATCAACCGTGAGGGTCTGCTGGAGACCCCCGACCGCATCGCGCGGATGTATGAGGAGCTTGCCGGCGGCTATACCGATTCGGCGGCGACCCACCTGCAAAAGCGCTTCCACGTGGACAACAACGATATGGTGCTGGAGAAGGACATCCATTTCTACTCCTTCTGCGAGCACCACATGCTGCCCTTCTACGGCACGGCGGCCATCGCCTACATTCCCAACGGGGAAGTGGTGGGCCTGAGCAAGATAGCACGGACAGTGGAGGTATTTGCCAAGCGCTTCCAGCTGCAGGAGCGTCTCACCGCCCAGATCGCTGATGCTTTTATGGACGAGCTCAAGCCCAAGGGCGTGATGGTGCTCGTGCAGGCCGAGCACATGTGCATGACCATGCGCGGCATCAAAAAACAGGGCGCAAAGACTGTGACGGTCGTGACGCGCGGCGTATTCGACGATGACGAGCGCCTGCGCACTGACTTCTACCGGATGCTGGAGCACTGCTGAGATGGAGCGCGTCAATGCCATCTGCCGCCACAAGCTGTGGCGGGAAAGCGTGGATGAGATCGCCTGCCTCGAGCAGGACAGAGCGTTCTGCCGCCACGACCGCGCCCATTTTCTGGACGTGGCGCGGCTTGCCTACATTGAAAACCTCGAGCGGGGGCTGGGGGTAGACAAGGAACTTATCTACGCCGCCGCCCTGCTGCACGACATTGGCCGCCACCTCCAATACACGCAGAACATTCCCCACGACGAGGCCGGCGCGCAGCTTGCGGAGATCATTATGGCGGACTGCGGTTTTTCGCCCGCCGAGCGCGCAGAGGTCACACAGGCGATCTTGCAGCACCGGGGCGATGGAGACCGGTCGCGCGACGGATTGGCGGCGCTGCTCTACCGGGCGGACAAGGCCTCTCGCATGTGCCTTTTCTGCGCGGCGGAGCCGGAGTGCAACTGGAGCCGAGAAAAGAAAAATATGACATTACAAGCATAAGGAGCCGTTTACGATGATGAAAATTGGCAATCGCTTTTTTGATGTGGAGCACGACTGCTCCATTATGGGTATTCTGAATGTGACCCCTGACTCCTTCTCCGACGGCGGACGCTGGAACAATCTGGACGATGCCCGCCGCCACACGGACGATATGATCGCCGAGGGCGCGGCCATTGTGGACGTGGGCGGCGAGTCCACCCGTCCCGGCCATGTGCAGATCAGCGTGCAGGAGGAAATCGACCGCGTCGTTCCCGTCATCGAGATGATCAAGAAGGAATTCGACGTCCCTGTTTCCATCGACAGCTACAAAAGCCCAGTGGTAGCGGAGGCGCTCAAGGCGGGCGCTGACCTTGTCAACGACGTCTGGGGCCTCAAGTACGACCGCAAGGTGGCGGATCTCATCGCACAGTACAAGGTCCCCTGCTGCCTGATGCACAACCGCGAGAAGGCGGAGTACAACAATTTCCTCGATGAATTCTGCGAGGATATGCGCGGCTGCCTTTCTATCGCCAAGGAAGCCGGCATTGCCGACGATCAGATCATCCTCGACCCCGGTGTGGGCTTCGGCAAGAACTACGAGCACAATCTCACCATCATTCATCATTTGGAGCGCCTGTGCGACATGGGCTATCCCGTGCTTCTGGCCACCTCCCGCAAGTCCTGCATCGGTCAGGCGCTGGATCTGCCCACCGATCAGCGCGTGGAGGGCACGATGGTGACCACTGTGATGGGCGTGCTCAAGGGCGCGGCCTTCGTCCGCGTCCATGACGTGAAGGAGAACCTGCGCGCGATCCGCATGACGCAGGCCATCCTGCGCGACGGAAGGAACGGCTGATATGACGACGCTGCCTTATGATGAGATCCATGTAGAGGATCTGGAGGTCTTTGCCCGCCACGGCGTGTTCCCCGAGGAGAACCGTCTGGGGCAGAAGTTTGTCATTTCCCTTGTCCTCTATGTAGATACCCGCCCGGCGGGAATCGCGGACTGCCTTGAAAAGTCCGTCCACTACGGGGAAGTCAGCGCCTTTCTCACCGACTATATGCATGAGCATACCTTCCAGCTCATCGAAACGGCGGCGGAGCACATGGCGGAGGAAGTCCTACTCCACTATCCGCTCGTGAAGGGGCTGACGCTGGAACTCAAAAAGCCGTGGGCGCCGGTTGGCCTTCCTGTCAAGACCGTGTCGGTGAAGATCACGCGCTTCTGGCACACCGCCTACATCGCCCTCGGCTCCAATCTCGGGGACAAGAAGGCGTATCTCGACGATGCAGTGCGCGCGCTCGATGCGCTTCACGGCTGCAAGGTCGAGAAGGTGTCCTCTTATCTCAAGACCGCGCCCTACGGCGGGGTGGAGCAGGACGATTTTCTCAACGCCTGTTTGGAGCTCAAGACCTTCCTGCCGCCGCACGAGCTGCTCGATCGCCTGCACGATATCGAGCAGGCGGCGCACCGCGAGCGCCTCGTCCACTGGGGGCCGCGGACGCTGGATCTTGATATCCTGCTCTACGATGACCTTGTGATGGACGACGATGATCTCATCATTCCTCACATTGAAATGCACATGCGGGACTTTGTCCTGCTGCCGCTCAAGGAAATTGCCCCGGGCAAGCGCCACCCCCTGCTGCACAAGACCGTCGCCCAGCTGGCGGCGGAGGTGTGCGGGGCGTAAGGGCACCGACGGGGAACGACCCTGTGTACCAACGCGGTATGGCTACCGTTCAAGGAGACCTTTTATGAACAAAAAAAGATTTGACATCAGCGCAGCAACGCTGCACATCTTAGCGATGGCGTTTATGCTGTGCGACCACCTCTGGGCGACGCTCCTGCCTGCGCAGGAGTGGATGACCTGCGTGGGAAGAATTGCCTTTCCGATTTTCGCCTTTATGGCGGTGGAGGGCTATTTCCACACGCACAACTTCAAAAAGTACGCGCAGCGCATGCTGCTCTTTGCCGTTCTTTCCGAGCTCCCGTTTGACCTGATGTACGGCGGGACGTGGTTCTATCCCGTCCACCAGAACGTCATCTGGACGCTGCTGCTGGGCCTTCTCGGGATCCGGGCGATGGAGGCTGTGCGCGAAAAGAAAAAGACCTGGCTGTACGTTTTGACCTGTGCGGCAGTCTGCGTGTTTGGCTATGCGATCGGCACGCTGGCAATGCTGGATTATTACGGCATGGGCGTGCTGACGGTGTTTGTATTCTACTTTTTCCGCGGAAGGAACTGGTGGCAGTTCCTCGGGCAGGTGCTGGCGCTCTATTGGATCAACGTGAACCTGATGGGCGGGCTGCTGTATCCCATCAGCATCTTCGGCTTCAACTTTGAGCTTTGCCAGCAGGGGCTTGCGCTCCTTGCGCTCATACCGATCTGGCTCTACCGCGGGCGGCAGGGGTATCACAGCAAGCCCTTCCAGTATGCCTGCTATGCGTTTTATCCCGTTCATATCCTGATCCTCGGGCTGATCCAGCGGGCGCTGTAACAGAATAGAAAATGCCGACAAACGGCCGCCTGCTTTACGGGCGGCCGTTTCTTATGCGCAGTTAAGAAAGAATTTAAGAGAATGTTTCTTGCCGTGGGAGAAAACGGTGGTATAATAGGGAGCATACGGGGCTGAAAACGGCCCACCGCGAAAGGATGCGGAATTTATGAATTGGTTTCAGGAATTGCTGTCGAACGGCTTTTTGCTCGTTGCGCTCTCGTCATGGTTTTGGGCGCAGCTCATCAAAACGGTCATTCATGCCATCGTGACAAAGAAGATCGACTTTACGCGTCTTGTCGGCGACGGCGGGATGCCGAGCGGACACTCGGCCACCGTCTCCTCGCTTGCAACTGCGGCGGCGATCGTTTACGGGCCGGGGTCGTTCCAGTTTGCCATCGCGTTCATCTTTGCCATCGTTGTGTGCAAGGACGCAATGGGCGTGCGCCTTGAAACGGGGAAGCAGGCGGCTATCATCAACGACATTGTGGAGTCGTTCAACGCGCTGATGTCAGAAAAGCTGGCGGCCGCAAAGCTCAAGGAATTCGTCGGCCATACGCCGCTTCAGGTCATTGCGGGCATTCTGCTCGGCGTGGTGAACGCATTGATCCTCTTTAACGCGATACTATAAAAAACTCCGTCAGGAAGTCCTGACGGAGTTTTTTCTAAGCGTTTGTCTTTTCGTCCCAGAGCGTCAGCGTGCCGGACGCGAGCGTTTTCCGAACGTCGATGATGCGCTGATTCGATGAGCCGCGGAAGCGCAGCGAAATGTCGTGCAGCGCTTCCACGAAGCGACCGTCCACCAGAACGTCGAGCAGGGAGAGAAGCTCGTCGGTCACCTCGCAGCGGGGATAGGAGCCGGGCGTATGCAGCTCTTCCCAGGTAAATCCTGTGAACGACCAGATGTTCTTTTGCGGCAGTTCTTGCCGCACGCGGTGTAAAAACGGCAGCAGCGCCCGCTGATTGTCAGGCTCAAACGGCTCGCCGCCGAGCAGGGTGAGACCGTTGATGTAATCGGGGGCGAGAAGACGCAGCAGCTCGTCCTCCGTTTCCTTTGTAAAAGGGGTTCCGTAGTTGAAATCCCACGTCTGGGGCTGAAAACAATTTTCGCAGTGGTTGGTGCAGCCGGAAACGAACAGGGAGATGCGCACGCCCTCACCGTTGGCGATGTCGCAGTTTTTGATCTCACCGTAGTGCATAAAAGTGACCTCCTCAAGAAAAGGGTTGGGAGCGAGAATTCGCTCCCAACCTCAGTTTGATCGGCAATGGGATCTTACAGGTGCAGCACGCGCTCGCGGATCTCCTGCGTGCGGCCCTGATTCCAGAACTGGGTGCCAATGTAGCCGCAGGTACGGCGGGCGACGTTCATCTTGTCCTGATCGGTGTTGCCGCACTTCGGGCAGCGCCAGATGAGCTTGCCGTCCTCTTCGACGATCTCGATCTCGCCGTCCCAGCCACAGACCTGGCAGTAGTCAGACTTGGTGTTCAGCTCGGCGTAGATGATGTTATCGTAGATGAACTTCATCACCTGCAAAACGGCTTCGAGATTCTGCTGCATGTTGGGTACTTCAACATAACTGATCGCGCCGCCGGGGGAGAGGTGCTGGAACTGCGCCTCAAACTTGAGCTTGCTGAATGCGTCGATCGGCTCGGTGACGTGGACATGGTAGGAGTTGGTGATATAGCCCTTGTCCGTTACGCCTTCGATCACGCCAAAGCGCTTTTGCAGGCACTTGGCAAACTTGTAGGTGGTGGACTCAAGCGGCGTTCCGTAGAGGGAGTAGTCGATATTTTCGGCGGTTTTCCACTCCTTGCACTTGTCGTTCATCTTCTGCATGATGGAGAGGGCGAAAGGCGTGGCGCTGGGGTCGGTGTGGCTCTTGCCGGTCATGTACTTCACGCACTCGTAGAGTCCTGCGTAGCCGAGCGAGATGGTGGAGTAGCCGTCATAGAGGAGCTTGTCGATCGGCTCACCCTTTTTGAGTCTTGCGCACGCGCCGTACTGCCAGAGAATGGGCGCCGCGTCGGACAGCGTACCCTTCAGGCGGTCGTGGCGGCAGCGCAGGGCGCGGTGGCAGAGCTCAAGACGCTCGTCGAAAATCGACCAGAATTTTTCAATGTTGCCGCCTGCGGACAGCGCCACGTCCGGTAGGTTGATCGTGACAACGCCCTGGTTGAAGCGGCCATAGTACTTGTGCTTGCCCGGCTCATAGTTGCCAGCGTTGGCAATGTTGCCGACACCTGCGTCGGTGAAGCGGTCGGGCGTGAGGAAGCTGCGGCAGCCCATGCAGGGGTACACATCGCCCTTGAGCTCAAGCATCTTCTTCTCGCTGATGTAATCGGGCACCATGCGGCGCGCCGTGCACTTGGCGGCGAGGCGGGTGAGGTAATAGTAGGGCGAATCGTTGTGAATGTTGTCCTCTTCCAGCACGTAGATGAGCTTGGGGAAGGCGGGCGTGACCCACACGCCCTGCTCGTTCTTCACGCCCTGATAACGCTGCTCGAGCATTTCCTCGATGATGACGGCAAGGTCGCGCTTTTCATGCTCGCTTCTTGCCTCGTTGAGGTACATGAAAACGGTGATGAACGGCGCCTGACCGTTGGTGGTGAGCAGCGTGACCACTTGATACTGAATGGTCTGCACGCCGCGGCGGATCTCTTCGCGCAGACGCTTTTCGACGATCTCAGTGACTTTGTCCTCGCTTGGCGCAATGCCGAGGGTCTCGATCTCGGCGAGCACCTGCTTGCGGATCTTCTGGCGAGAAACGTCGACAAAGGGGGCAAGGTGTGTCAGCGAGATGGACTGGCCGCCGTACTGGTTTGACGCGACCTGCGCGACGATCTGAGTCGCAATGTTGCAGGCAGTGGCGAACGAGTGCGGGCGCTCGATGAGCGTGCCGGTGATGACGGTGCCGTTTTGCAGCATGTCCTCTAAGTTCACAAGGTCGCAGTTGTGCATGTGCTGGGCGTAATAATCCGTGTCGTGGAAATGAATGATGCCCTCTTCGTGCGCCTTGACAATATCTTCGGGCAGCAGCAGGCGGTTCGTCAGGTCGCGGCTCACCTCGCCGGCCATGTAGTCGCGCTGCGTGGAGTTGACAACAGGGTTCTTGTTGGAATTCTCCTGCTTGGCCTCTTCGTTGTTGCACTCGATGAGGGAGAGAATCTTATCGTCCGTCGTGTTGCTCTTGCGCACGAGCGAGCGGGTATAGCGATAGGTGATGTAGCGCTTGGCGACTTCAAACGCGCCGTGCGCCATGATCTGATGCTCGACAAAGTCCTGGATCTCTTCAACCGTGGGGGCGCGCCCGAGACTCTGGCAGGCAAGCTCCACACTCTCGGCGATGCGCTGGATCTGAACGGGCGTCATGCGGGCATCTTCATCTACCACATCGTTGGCCTTGGTGACCGCCGCGATGATCTTGATGATGTCGAATTCCACTTCCGCGCCGTTGCGCTTGATAACTCTCATGGTTCCTCTCTCCTCTTCTTTGATCGTCCCTCTTTGGGGCATAACACTATATCTTGTGGTGGACTCTTTATGTACAACCTAATTATTGCACATGGGGCGCTGTAATGCAAGCAGAAACTCCTAAAAAGTGCAACAAGATAAGGCGGCGTTCTTTGGCTACTATTGCCGAAAGACGCATGATGACGCGGGGCGGCGCACAAATGCAAACCGATTGCTGCCACCCAGTGTTTGCTGCCGGGCGGCAGAGCTCTCTTTCCTATTGCAACTTTCGTCGATAGCGTATACAATATGCCATGTAAAAAAACGAAGAGAGAAGAGTGTGCGAGATGAGTTCCCTTTCCAAAAAGCCGCGCGGGCAGATGTCGGATTCTTTTCTGATGGCCGCGTTTATCATCATGTCCGGCGGATTGCAGGACGCCTATACCTACTGCTGCCGGGACAAAGTGTTTGCCAACGCGCAGACGGGCAATATCGTGCTGATGAGCACGCATCTTTTTGCGGGAGACTGGTCCGGCGTATCGCGCTATTTGGTGCCGGTACTCTCGTTTATGGCGGGCATTTTTGTGGCAGAGTGTGTCCATCGCCGCTATAAGCGCATGGAAAAGGTACACTGGAGGCAGATCATCATTCTGGCAGAGATCGTTTTGCTTTTTGTTGTCGGATTTTTGCCGCAGGAGGTCAACACCTTTGCCAATGCGCTTGTTTCATTCGTCTGCGCCATGCAGGTGCAGACCTTCCGTAAGGTGCGCGGTCACGCTTACGCGAGCACGATGTGCATCGGCAACATGCGCAGCGGCACGGACGCGCTGTGCGCCTATTTCCACACGCACGACAAGAAGATCCTGCAAAAGTCGATGACTTATTTTGCAGTGATCGGTGTGTTTGCGCTCGGCGCAGGATGCGGCAGCGTACTGACGGCGCGCTACGCGGAAAAGGGCATCTGGGTCTCGTGCATTTTGCTGACGATCAGTTTTCTGATGATGTTCGTGCGTGAGGACGTGGAAAAAGCATAAGTTGCCAAGCTGAAGGGCAGGAGAGATGAGAAAAAACTCATCTCTCCTGCTTTGTGTATTCCCTGTAAATTGTGCAAAAGCGGGTAAAATACCATAACGTGAACAATTTGTAAAAGGGCATGTGTTCCTGTACAAAAGGTAGTGAGTGTCCATGGAATCGGCCGGGGAAGTGTGTTATAAAGAAGTCATAAAGAAAACTGAAAGGGCGTTATCGTTTAATTGCATAATATATTTGAAGAACAAATATTGATTTGTTTATCGAAAACGTCTATAATATGAAAAACTGGGCGGGAGAATGCTCCTGCCACGGTGTCAAAAGAGGTGAACGACAACATGGCAATGGAAGAGTTGCAGCAGGTGCAGGAACTGGAAAAGCAGCTTGCAGAGCAGTATGCCGCCGCGCAGGCAGACGCCAAGCGCCGCATCGCCGTGGAGCAGCGCGCCGCCGCCCGCACGATCGAGGACAGCCGCCGCAACGCCGATGTGGAGGCGCGGCAGATGATGGCCGCGGCGGAGCAGCGAGCAGGGGAAGAAACGAAAAAGATCCTCGCCTGCTCCCGTGAGGAATGTGACAAGATGCTGCAAGCAGCGCGCGGGTGCCTTGAGCGCACGGCGCAGTGGATCGCAGAAGAGGTTGTGAATGACAAATGGCAATCGTAGCAATGAAACATCTCCGCCTTCTGGGCATGGAGAGCGAGCGCGAGGCGCTGCTCAAGACCATGCAGGATCTGGAATGTGTGGAGATATCCCATATCGACGGAAGCGAAGAAGCGCTGAAAACAGGACTTGCAAAGCCTGATGATCGGGCGCTGCTCAATGCGCAGGAGGAATCTCGCGCGTACCGCGCGGCGCTTGCCGCGCTCGACCGCTTTGCGCCGGGAAAAAAGGGACTGTTCCGCAAGCGGCAGGGCGTTTCCCGCGCGTCGTTTTTCGATGAGGAAAACGAGCGGCAGGCGCGCGCCGCGGCAGAGGCGATCAACGCGGACATGCGCCGCCTCGGCGAGATCGAGAGCGAGCGGACGAAGAACGAAGCGCTGCGCGCGTCTCTTGCGCCGTGGCTCGCGGTCGATGCGCCGCTTGACAGCACGGACGGTGTGCTTTCCCTGCTTTTCGGCACTGTAGGTGCAACTGTGACGGACGACGCGCTGCGCGCGCTGTCCGATTCGCTCAGCGGTCTTCTCACATGGCAGCAGGCCTCAAGCGATAAGACGCTGCGCTACCTCCTCATCGCATGCCACAAGAGCGTGAAGGAACAGGCGCTGAGCGCGCTGCGCGAGTTGGGTTTTTCCACCGTGAGCTTCCGCGGACTTTGCGGAACGGCAGAGGAAAACGACAAGAAACTCGAAGCGGCGCTTGCCGCGCTCGAGAGCGAGCGCAGGGAGATCGAGCGGCGCGTGGAGGGCTTTGGCGGCAATCGGGAAACACTTTTGGAAGCGAGTGACCGCGCGGCCATCTTACTGCGGCGCGAGGAGGCGAAAAGCAGACTCGTCGAAACAGACAAGGTATTCCTGCTCGAAGGCTGGTTGCCTGCCGACCGCTGCACAGCGCTTGAAAAAGCGCTTGAACCGTTTACCTGTGCGGTCGAAACGCGCGAGCCGGCGGAGGACGAATATCCGCAGGTTCCCGTGCAGCTCAGAAACAACAAGCTGACGCGCCCGCTCAACATGGTGACGGAGATGTATTCGCTCCCGGCCTACGGCACGCTCGACCCAAACCCGCTGATGGCGCCGTTCTTCATTCTGTTCTACGGCATTATGATGGCGGACATGGGGTACGGTCTCTTGATGATGATTGCCTCGGTCATCATCGGCAAAAAGTACCGGCCCAAGGGGACGAGCGGAGAGCTGTTCAGCCTGCTGGGGCTCTGCGGTCTCAGCACCTTCATCGTGGGCGCGATGACGGGCGGCTTTTTCGGTGACTTTCTCACGCAGCTTGTTGCCATCGTCAGCCCCGGAACGGTCTTTGCACTGCCCAAGCTCTTTGATCCGCTCGACGATCTGACGATGATCCTGATCGGTTCGATGGCGCTGGGCCTTGTGCAGATCATCACGGGCATGGCCATCAGCCTGATCGAAAAGTGCAAGCGGAAAAAATTCCTCGACGCCTTTTTTGAAGAGATCACCTGGTGGATCGTATTCCTCGGTATTGCGCTGGCAGTGCTCAAAAAAGGAACGGCGGTGCTGTACCTCGGCTGTGCGCTGGTGCTGCTCGGCCCCATCGTGCAGGGTAAGGGCTGGGGAAAACTCACGGGCGTCTTTGGCTCGATCTACAACCATGTGACGGGCTATTTTGGCGATATTTTGTCCTACACGCGACTGATGGCGCTGATGCTTGCCGGCAGCGTGATCGCGCAGGTCTTTAATATGCTCGCGGCAATGCCGGGCAATGTGATCGCATTTCTCATCATCTCGATGCTCGGCAACGCGATGAACTTCGGTCTCAATCTCCTCGGCTGCTATGTGCACGACCTGAGATTGCAGTGCCTTGAATTTTTCAACAAATTCTATGTTGACGGCGGAAAGCCCTTCCGCCCGATGACATTGGACACGGAATATGTCGATTTGCAGTAAATTACAGAAATAACGGGAAAACCGTAAGGAGGACAATCATGGGTATTTTTCAACTGACAACAGGCGGCGCCATCGGTATGCTGGGCGCAGGTCTTGCGGTGTGTCTTGCCGGCGCGGGCAGCGCGCGCGGCACGGGTCTTGCCGGTGAGGCCGGCACGGGACTCCTGTGCGAGGATCCGAGCAAATTCGGTAAGGTGATGATCCTGCAGGTCATTCCGGGCTCGCAGGGTCTGTACGGCCTCGTCATCGGCTTTCTGTGCCTGATGCGCATGGGCGTGTTCAACGGGACGTATGTCGATATGTCGCTGCAGGATGGGCTTCGTTACTTCGCGGCCTGTATGCCCATCGCCATCGGCGGCGGCATTTCGGCGGTCGCGCAGGGTCGTGTGGCCGCGGGTTCGATCAACATTCTCGCGCGCCAGCCCGAGCATTGGTCGAAGGGCCTGGTGCTGTGCATCGTGGTCGAGTTCTACGCGATCCTTTCTCTTCTGGCGTCGATCATGATGCTGCTCAACATTGGCTGAATTACGCTGACGGAAAGGCGGAAACGCAATGAACGGAATGGAAAAGATCACCGCGCGCATGAAAGACGATGCCGCGCGCTCGATCGAAGAACTGAACGAGCAGACCGAGCGGGAATTGCAGCGCCTTCGTGAAGAGAGCGCCGCCCGGGCGGAAAAGGAACGCGAAGCGGCGGCGGAGCGTGCGCGCCTTGCCGCGCAGGAGCGCTATGAGCGCCTGTGTTCGGCGGCGGAGATGGAAACGCGTAAGATGGCGCTGGCGGCCAGGCAGAAAGTGCTCGGCGAGACCTACGTCCGTGCGCTTGAGATTCTCTGCTCCATGCCGCGCGAGGACTATTTTGCGCTTTTGATCAAGCTGCTGCGCGCGGCGGGCGGCAAGGGCGATGAAGCGATCGCGCTGAGTGCAAAAGACCGCGACGCGATCGGCCAAACGCTCGTCGAGCGCGCGAACCGGGAGCTGAACGCACATTATACGCTTGCCGCTTCCGCGGCGGATATCCGCGCGGGACTCGTGCTTGTGGGCCCGGAGTGCGATGTGAACTGCTCATTTGAAACGCTGCTCGCGCTTTCGCGCGAGCGCACGGAGCGCGGCGCGGCAAAGCTCCTCTTTGCGGAATAAGGAGGGGAGAAGATGCAGCAGTATCGAGATGCGGATTACGCAGCGGTCTCCGCGGCGCTGCATGCGCGCGAGGCACGTTTGCTGACGCAGGCAATGGCCGGACGCATGATCGACGCCGACACACCGGAGGAGAGCTGCAAAACACTTTTGGAATGCGGCTATGCGCCGCTGGAAAGCTGCACGCTCGAACACGTAGAGCGCGCGCTCTCGCAGGCGCGCACAGCGCTTTACCGAGAAGTGAGCGTGCTGGCGCCGGATCAGCGCATCGTAGAGATATTTCAGGTAAAATACGATTATCATAACGCAAAGCTTGCACTCAAGGCAAAGCGCAGCGGAGAAGAGGTCTCACGTCTTGCGATGGACTGCGGCCGCTTCGACGCGCAAAAGGTGCTGCGATATGAAAGCGGCGCACTCTCCGCGGCGATGAGCCGCGCGATGGAGCAGGCGGAAAAGGAAGCGGGACACAGCGGAGATCTTCGCATGGCGGAGTTGCTGCTGGACCGCGCCTGCTATGAAGAGATGAGCGCGCTTGCAAACGAGACGGGCAGCACGTTTTTGAAGGACTATGTCGCCTTGCAGATCGATGCGATCAATCTGCGCACACTTGTGCGCGCACAGCGCATGGGCTGCGAGGACGAAATACTTGCAGCAGCGATGCTGCCCGGCGGACGCATGTTTCCCACACAGCTCAAAGGCGCGCGCGGCGATCATCTCACCGCACTGACGCACGGAACGCCGCTTAGTGCTGCGGGAGAGCTTGCCGCAAAATTGCTGGACGGCGGCGGAAGCCTGACGGAATTCAAGCGCGCTTGCGACGATGCGCTGATGACATTTTTGCAGCGCGCGCGCAGAACGCCCTTTGGCCCGGAGGTCGTGGTGGGGTATCTTGGCGCGAAGGAAGCGGAATTTACCGCCGTGCGCACCATTTTATCCGGTAAGATCGCGGGGCTGAACGCAGAGGACATCCGCGCGAGGCTGCGCATGAGTTATCTCTGAGGGGGGAGGCAGCATGAATAAGATCGGAGTGATCGGCGGGCGCGACAGCGTATTGGGCTTCCGCGCTCTCGGGCTCGATACCTGCATCGCCGAGAGCGGCGAGCAGGCAAAGGACGCCATCCACCGCATGGCGAAGGAAAACTACGCCATCATCTATATCACCGAGCATCTTGCCGCGCAGATCCCTGCGGAGATCGAGCGGCGGCGCGGGGAACTGACCCCCGCCGTGATCCTCATTCCCGGCCGGGAGGGAAGTCTCGGCATCGGCACGGCGGGCGTACACGCGGCAGCGGAAAAGGCCGTCGGTGCGGATATTTTGTAAAAAAGGAGCAACAGCCTTATGGGAAAGATCGTTAAGGTCTCCGGGCCTCTGGTCGTGGCATCGGGACTTTCGGAAGCGAACATGGCGGATGTGGTTCGCGTGGGCGAGCAGCACCTCATCGGCGAGATTTTGACGATGAGCGGCGACTCCGCCGCCATTCAGGTGTATGAAGAGACCTCCGGCCTCGGCCCGGGGGCGGAGGTCGTAACGACCGGCACGCCGCTCTCCGTGGAACTTGGCCCCGGCCTGATTGAAAATATTTACGATGGCATTCAGCGCCCGTTGGAGGTCATTCGTCAGAAGACCGGCGGCAATTTCCTGCCGCGCGGCGAGGAGGTTCCCGCGCTCGACCGCGAGAAGAAGTGGGACTTCACCGCCGTTGCCAAGGTTGGTGACCACCTCATCGGCGGCGACGTGCTCGGTACGGTGCAGGAAACGCCGTCGATCCTGCACAAGATCATGCTGCCGCCGAACATGAGCGGCACGGTGCAGGAGATCCGCTCGGGAAGCTTTACCGTAGAGGATACGGTCGCGGTCGTGGAAACGGACAAGGGCGAGAGAAAAGAACTCACGATGATCCAGAAGTGGCCAGTGCGCGTGGGTCGACCCTACATGAAAAAATACCCGCCCGTTACACCGCTCCAGTCCGGTCAGCGCATCGTGGATACGTTCTTCCCGGTCGCCAAGGGCGGCACGGCAGCCATTCCGGGGCCGTTTGGCAGCGGCAAGACCGTCATGCAGCACGCGCTTGCCAAGTGGGCGGACGTGGATCTCGTCGTTTACATCGGCTGCGGCGAGCGCGGCAACGAGATGACCGACGTGCTGCGCGAGTTCCCCGAGCTCATCGACCCGCGCACGGGTGAGAGTTTGATGAAGCGCACGGTGCTCATCGCCAACACCTCGGATATGCCGGTCGCGGCGCGTGAGGCGAGCATCTACACCGGCATCACCATTGCCGAATATTTCCGCGACATGGGCTATGCCGTCGCAGTTATCGCCGACTCGACCTCCCGCTGGGCGGAAGCGCTGCGCGAAATGTCGGGCCGTTTGGAAGAGATGCCCGGCGAAGAGGGCTACCCCGCTTACCTTTCCTCGCGTTTGGCGCAGTTCTACGAGCGCGCGGGTGTGGTCGAATGCCTCGGCAGCGACGAGCGGCAGGGAAGCCTCACCGCCGTCGGCGCGGTCTCGCCTCCGGGCGGCGACCTTTCCGAGCCTGTCTCGCAGGCGACGATGCGTATCGTCAAGGTCTTCTGGGCGCTGGATTCGTCCCTTGCCTACCGCCGTCACTTCCCGGCTATCAACTGGCTCAACTCGTATTCTCTCTATTTAGACTCCCTGCGCCCGTGGTACAGCGAGCATCTGGGACATGAGTTCCTCGAAAACCGCGAGTGGGCCATGGCGATGTTACAGGAGGAGTCGAACCTCAACGAGATCGTGCAGCTCGTCGGCAAGGATTCCCTCAGCCCCAAGGATCAGATCACCCTTGAGGTCGCGCGCATGATCCGCGAGGACTTTTTGCAGCAGAATTCGTTTGCCGACAACGACGCTTATTCGGAATACGACCGTCAGGCGCGTATGCTCTCGCTCATTCGCCAGTACGACGCGCAGTGCCTGAATGCCGCCGAGCGCGGCGGGAACTTAAGCGAGCTTTTCGCCATTCCCGCGCGCGAAAAGATCGGCCGCGCCAAGGGCGTGCCGGCCGACCAGTACAAGGACGCCTATGCGAACCTGCTCGTCGAAATGGAAGAGCAGATCACCGCGATCGCTGAGAAAGGAGAGCAGGAAGAATGATCCGTGAATATAAGACGATCCGTGAGATCTCCGGCCCGCTGATGGTCGTTGACCATGTGCAGGGCGTGACCTATGACGAGCTGGCGGAGATCGTCCTCTCCGACGGCAGCACGCGCCGCTGCAAGGTGCTTGAGGTAAACGGCGACCGTGCGGTCGTGCAGCTTTTTGAATCCTCCGCCGGCATCAACCTTGCCGATTCGCGCATCCGCTTTTTGGGGCACCCGCTCCAGCTCGCGGTGTCGCGCGATATGCTCGGCCGCGTCTTTAACGGCATGGGTCAGCCCATCGACGGCGGCCCTGCCATCATTGCCGACGAGCACCGCGACATCAACGGCCTTGCGATGAACCCCGCGGCGCGCAACTACCCCAACGAGTTTATCCAGACCGGCATTTCGAGCATCGACGGCCTCAATACCCTTGTCCGCGGACAAAAGCTGCCGATCTTCTCCGGTTCGGGTCTGCCGCACGCGCAGCTTGCCGCGCAGATCGCGCGTCAGGCAAAGGTTTTAGACGGCGAGAGCAACTTTGCCGTTGTGTTTGCGGCCATCGGCATCACGTTTGAAGAATCTGAATTCTTTGTCAACGAATTCAAGCGCACCGGCGCCATCGACCGCACGGTGCTCTTCACCAACCTTGCCAACGACCCTGCGGTCGAGCGTATCGCAACGCCGCGCATGGCGCTGACCGCTGCGGAATATCTCGCGTTCGACTGCGGCATGCACGTGCTCGTCATTCTGACGGATATCACGAACTACGCAGAGGCGCTGCGCGAGATCAGCGCGGCGAAGAAAGAAGTCCCCGGCCGCCGCGGCTATCCCGGCTACCTCTACACCGACCTTGCGACGATGTACGAGCGCGCGGGCCGCCAGGTCGGCAAGGACGGTTCGATCACAATGATCCCCATCCTCACGATGCCCGAGGACGACAAGACCCACCCAATTCCTGACCTCACGGGCTATATCACCGAGGGGCAGATCATTCTCTCGCGCGAGCTGTACCGCCGCGGCATCAACCCGCCGGTGGACGTGCTGCCGAGCCTTTCCCGACTCAAGGACAAGGGCATCGGCGCGGGCAAGACGCGCGAGGATCACTCCGGCACGATGAACCAGCTCTTCGCCGCCTACGCCACCGGTAAAGAGAACAAGGAGCTCATGTCGATCCTCGGCGAAGCGGCGCTGAGCCCGACCGACCTTCTTTACGCCAAGTTTGCCGACGAGTTTGAAAAGCGCTACGTCGCGCAGGGCACAGACGAGAACCGCTCCATCGAGCAGACGCTCGACCTCGGCTGGGAGCTGCTCTCGATCCTGCCGCGCAGCGAGCTCAAGCGCATCAAGCCGGAATATATCGATAAGTATCTCAAAAAAGACGAGTAAGGGGGGGAGAAACGTGCCTACGACCACTGTCAATCCCACCCGCATGGAGCTCACGCGTCTCAAGGGGCGGCTGCGTACCGCCCAGCGTGGGCACAAGCTCCTCAAGGACAAGCGCGACGAGCTGATGAAGCAATTCATGGAGGTCGTGCGCGAGGACTTAGCGCTGCGGCAGAAGGTGGAGCAATCGCTTGCGCGCGCCTACGGCTCGTTCACCGTGGCGAGTGCGCTGATGTCGCCGGAGATGCTCGAGCAGGCGCTGCTGTGCCCTAAGCAGAGCGTTTCTCTCGAAACGAGCACAGAGAATGTGATGAGCGTTGAGGTGCCGCGCTACGAGTTTAAACTTGCAAGCGAGGACGGCGGGAACATCTATCCCTACGGCTTTGCCCAGACGAGCGGCGAGCTCGACGACGCGGTGCGCGAACTGGGCGACATTCTGCCAGACCTTCTCCGCCTTGCTGAGGTCGAGAAGGCTACGCAGCTGCTCGCCGCCGAGATCGAACGCACGAGACGGCGCGTCAACGCGCTCGAGTATGTCAAGATCCCGCAGATGCAGCAGAGCATCAAGTATATCACGATGAAGCTCGACGAAAACGAGCGCGCGAACACCATTCGCCTCATGAAGGTCAAGGACATGATCCTGCAAGAGGCCATCGAGGAGCGCCGCCAGACCGACGCGGCCGAGGGCGCAGGTGTTTGACGTAACAGGTACAAAAAAGGGGGAACCTTTTAAGGTTCCCTCTTTTTTGACTTTTTACTTTTCGGCCTTGGTCTCGCAGTACAGGCAGCGGTAGGTGCGCGTTTCCTCATCGGTCAGCGTGAAGATCTGCGGCAGCTCCTGCTCAACGGAGGTGATGCAGCGCGGATTCTTGCAGCGAATGACGTTTGTGATGCGCTCGGGCAGCTTGAGCTGGCGCTTTTCGGCGAGTTTGCCGTCCTTAATGATGTTGACAGTGATGCCGGGATCGACATAGCCGATGACGTCCCAGTCAAGGTCGAGCACCCGGTCGATCTTGATGATGTCCTTGCGGCCGAGCTTGCCGCTCGAAACGTTCTTGAGCAGCGCGACCGAGCAGTCGAGCTTGTCAAGACCGAGAATGTTGTAGAGCTTCATCGCCTTGCCGGCGGAAATGTGGTCGATAACGATACCGTTGGAAATAGCGTCGATGATCATTTATAAGTCCCTCCCTTATTCGATACCAAGCAGCTTGAGGATCAGTGCCATGCGGATGAAGCGGCCGTTTCTGACCTGCTTGAAGTAGCAGGCGCGCGGGTCATCGTCCACGGCAACGGAAATTTCGTTTACGCGCGGCAGCGGGTGCAGGATGCAGAGATC
>DPGF01000012.1:15428-18368 GCA_003522105.1 Oscillibacter sp. | reverse complement strand
CTGCACGCGGGTCATGTAGAGAATGTCGAGCTGGGGCATGACGGACTCGAGATCGGTCGTCTGCTCGTAGGGGATGTTGTTCTTCTTGAGCGCCTCGGCCTTCACGTAGCTGGGGAGCTTGAGCTCCTCGGGGGAGATGAGCACGATCTTGATGCCGGTGTAGCGGCTCAGGGCGCTGATGAGGGAGTGGACCGTGCGGCCGAACTTGAGGTCGCCGCAGAAGCCGACGGTCAGGTCGTTGAAGCGACCCTTTTCACGGTTGATGGTGAGCAGGTCGGTCAGCGTCTGCGTGGGGTGGTTGTGGCCGCCATCGCCCGCGTTGATGACGGGAACCTCAGAGTGCATGGAAGCGACCAGAGGCGCGCCTTCCTTCGGGTGGCGCATGGCGATGATGTCGGAATAGCAGCTCACGGTGCGCACCGTGTCGGAAACGCTCTCGCCCTTGGCGGCGGAAGAGCTGCTTGCGGACGAGAAGCCCAGCACCTTGCCGCCGAGACCGAGCATCGCGGACTCAAAGCTCAGGCGCGTGCGGGTAGAGGGCTCAAAGAAGAGCGTTGCGAGGATCTTGCCGTCGCACTTGTGTGCGTAGGCCTCGGGGTGGTCGATGATGTCATTGGCCGTGGCGACCATTTCGTCGATCTCCTGGGTGCTCAGCTGTAAAATGTCGATCAAATGCTCCATGTTAGTTCTTTCCTCCGATCCAAGATTCGTCCGACGGGTTGTTGCGGAACTGAATGAGACGCGCAACATCGTCGGGGTGGATATAGTTTTGTTTCGCCGCTACGTCGGCGATGACGTCAAAGTTGGTCAGGCTGTGGTTCTTCACGTTGGCGGCGGCAAGGCGGTCAAGCCCCTTCTGCATGCCGTAGGTGAAGATGCTCGCAACGCCGAGCACCTCCGCGCCCGCTTCGCGCAGGACGCTCACAACGTCCAGGACGCTGCCGCCGGTAGAGATCAGATCCTCAATGACGACGACCTTCTGGCCCGGCTCAAGGCGGCCCTCGATCTGATTCTGGCGGCCGTGATCTTTGCCGGACGAGCGCACATAGCCCATGGGCAGACCCATCATGTGGCCGACGATGGCCGCGTGGGCAATGCCCGCCGTGCTCGTGCCCATCAGCACCTCCACATCGGGATAGTCGGCGCGAATGATCTCGCACAGCGCACTTTCCACCTGCGTGCGCACCTCAGGTGCGGTCAGGATCAGACGGTTGTCGCAGTAGACGGGACTCTTGATGCCGCTGGCCCAGGTGAAAGGCTCGTTCGGGCGGAAGAATACCGCGCGGATGGAGAGCAATCCCTCCGCAATGCTGTGTTCCAAATGCTCCATTGCTATCTCTTCTCCTTTCAAAATGTCAGTTTGTTGACAAAATTAGCGTTTCCAATGCCTCCGGGGTTTCGGCGATTTGGTCGGCGCCGGCGGCGGTGAGCTCTTCGCGGCTGCCGTAGCCGTAAAGCACGCCGATCACGTCGAGCCCCGCAAGGTGCGCGCCGATGACGTCATGCTCGCGGTCACCGACCATGACGGCGCGGGAAAGATCGTTGCAGCCGGCCGCCTTGAGCGCGGCTTTTACGACGTTTACCTTTTTGCCCGCCTCCTTGTCGCCCTCGGGCGCGCCGCAGATGGCGTCGAAGTAGGGCGCAAGACCGAAGTGCTCCAGAATGCGCTCGGCCATGGTGTCGAGCTTCGACGTGGCAACGAAAAGACGCTTGCCCTCACTCTTGAGATGCGCAAGCAGCGCGGGAATGCCGGGATAGGGAGCGTTGTCGAGCCAGCCGTCCTGCTGATAGTATTCGCGGAATTTTGCGACCGCGGCGTCGACATTCTCTGCGCTCAAGAAGTGTGCGAAGGTCTCGCTGAGCGGCGGGCCGACGAAAAACGACAGCTCGCGCCAGTCGCGTTCGATGCCGAACGCACGCAGGGCATACTGTCCGGCTTTCATGATGCCGGGCCCGGAGTCGGTCAGCGTCCCGTCTAAATCAAAGAGGATAATATCGCGGCGCATTGCTTAGCCCACGAACTCGCTGACGCAGCGGCGATAGGCTGCGACGGGATCCTCCGCCTGCGTGATGGGGCGGCCGACGACAATGTAGTCCGAGCCGATCTCGCGCGCCCTTGCGGGCGTGGTGATGCGCACCTGGTCGTCCGCCTTTGCGTCGGCAAAGCGGATGCCGGGGGTGACGGTGAGGAAGTCCTTCGTGCAGGTCTCGTGGATGCGGCCGGCTTCGAGCGGGGAGCAGACCACGCCGTCGAGTCCAGCGAGTCTTGCGTTTTTGGCGTAGTCGATGACAACGTTCTCAAGCGGGGCGTGAATACCGATCTCTTCCTCCATGCTCTGCTGGCTGGTGGAGGTGAGCTGCGTGACGGCGATGAGGAGCGGGCGCGTACCGTCCGCGCGGGTGAGCCCCTCAAGCGCGGCGCTCATCATGGCGCGCGTACCTGCGGCGTGGAGGTTGACCATATCCACATCGAGGGAGGAGAGCACGGCCATCGCCTTTTTCACGGTGTTGGGAATGTCGTGCAGCTTGAGATCGAGGAAGATCTTGTGGCCGCGCGCCTTGATCTCGCGCACGATGGACGGGCCTTCGGCGTAGAAGAGCTCCATGCCGATCTTCACGAAGGGCTTTTCGCCGGTGAAGCGGTCGAGAAACGCGAGGGTCTTTTCCTTGCTGTCAAAGTCCAGCGCGATGATAACGTCCTTACCCATGGTGGGCACCTCCTATGATGTCGTTCAAATCGTTGATGTTGTATTTCTGCATGACGCGAGGCAGATCCTCGACGATGCGGCGGCAGGCGAAGGGATCGACAAGGTTGGCAGCGCCGACCTCGACCGCCGTTGCGCCGGCGAGCATCAGTTCGATGACGTCCTCGGCGCTCATCACGCCGCCGAGACCGACGATGGGAATGCGCACCGCTTCGTACACCTGCCAGACCATGCG